>CAZLVX010000047.1:0-14022 GCA_964562965.1 uncultured Lishizhenia sp. | reverse complement strand
GAGGAAATATGCCAGATGTCGTTCAATTTGCTAAAGACTGTGAACGTTTCGGGGCACAAGGAATCACAGTACATCCTCGACCTGACGAAAGACATATTACTGCAAAGGACGTCAACGATCTTAAACAAGTTGTGACAACTGAATTTAACATTGAAGGTTATCCAGATTCGCGCTATCTTGAATTAACAAGAAAAATAAGACCAACACAAGCTACCTTGGTTCCTGATCCTCCTGGAGTTTTGACATCTAACGCTGGATGGGACACAAAGAAACATAAAGAGTTTCTTAAAGAAATAATTAAAGAAATTCAATCTTTAAACATACGAAGTTCCATCTTCATCGAACCGGATCTTGAATTAATTGAATATGCTGCAGAGATCGGCGTTGAAAGAATAGAATTTTACACTGGTCCCTATGCTGAATTATTCTATGAAAATAAAGAACAAGCTATTTCACCTTATATTTCGGCTGCAGAAATTGCAAAAAAATGCGGATTAGGAATAAATGCGGGTCACGATTTAAACTTGGACAATTTGGCTTATTTCAAACAAAATTTATGTCAACTTGATGAAGTATCCATTGGTCACGCCATAATCTCTGATGCCTTGTATTTCGGTATAGAGAATACTATTCAGCAATACTTAAATAAATTAAGGTAATTATTTATTGAAAACTTCAATAGACCTTTTCGGGTATGGGATTTCAATGTTGTTTTCTTGAAACAATCTATTAATTTCCAGTCGAATTTCTGATCTGTAGTTATTGATATCCCAACTTTGATCTGCCCAAAACAGCAATTCGAACTCCAAGCCATTATCTCCAAATTTAGCAAGACGAACTATAATTTGCTCATTCTTATTCACATGAGGGTGACTCATTGCGGCGCTTTGAAGTAAATGAATAATTTTCTCTGTATTAACGCCATAATTAACTGTTACTTCTATTTTGAAGCGGCTCTTTTCCGACCCGTGGCTCCAATTTTCAATTATGTCCTGAGTTAATCGTGTGTTTGGAATAAATAAGATATTTCCCTCTCTCGTCTCAATCTCTGTGGTGCGAATGTTAATTTTAAGAATTTTCACGACCATGTGCTCACCTGGATTTTTGGAACTGCTTCCGTTGCCATTAATCTCTACTATATCGCCAACTCGAATATTACCTTCGAACAACAATACAATACCCGAAATGATATCTTTGAATACATCTTGTAAACCCAAGCCTAGTCCAACGAGTAAGGCCGCAGATCCTGTTAACAAGATGGTTAAATCGATTCCTAAGGTTTTAAACCATATTATAATGGCAAAGAGGTAAATTATATACTTCGACAACTGAACATACACAAACTCCGTTGCCAAAGAATAATTCTTTCTCTTCTTTAGTCGTTGAACGATTATTAATCGTAGAATATTTACTAGAATTTTTGCTGAATAAAAAACAGAAATCAGAACAAGAATGCGGTAAAAATCAAGCTTAAAACCATCGTTATCAATTAGTTTGTAATTTAGAAAATCTTTGAACGTAATTTCTGGATTATTGAATTTAAAACTCATTACAGAAAAATACAGGGCTCCAATATAAAAACTCTGACCAATTAGATTAAACCAAGTTGTTTGACGGGAACCCAGAGTAATTCTTTTTGATTTGAGATAACCTCGAGCCATTTGCATGACAACCTTCTTTAAAATAAAGGCTGCAACATAAATCCCAATAACCAACAAAATATTGAGAAAACTTATTTTAAATGGCCCTAATTGGAATAATGTATTCGTCATGCAATTATTTTAAAATGGTCCTACCTAATTTTTCCGAAAGCAATTTTTTTATTTTTTCATATGCCATTTGTTCTGACAACAATAAGAGTACATCTTGATCTGGCAATTCATTATTTTTAAGGAGATTAGAAATCTCATTGAGTTTTTCCTCTACTTTTTTAAATTTAAAAAAGTAGATAGCGTTCATCACTGTTTGGTAGAGGTTATCCCCTTCGGATTTTGTGAATATGCTGTATTTCGTTACCCAATTATGGCTTAGCTCGTCATCATTTGATTCAACTTCAGAAACAAAACTTACTATTTCTTGATCTTCCAAGCGTTTGAGATATTTTGATGAATAGAGTGAATTTTCCTTCAATCCTTGCTCAAAAATTTGAAAAATCCTTCCGTATAGTTCATGTTCAAAAGTCAATTCATCGGTTGATAATTCCGAAATCACTAATTCTAATACACTTAAAGATTGATTTTCAACCTCAGCAATTGGCAACTTAACCTCATGCGTTCCAAATTTTATAAGAATCCTCATTAGCTCATGCTCATGCACAAACGTTTGATTTGAATCTGTTTGGGTAACAAAAAGATTTGATGGTTGTCGAGGAGTTACCTCAATTTCTTTTAAAGCAGGCTCAGCATATTCTTTTGAAATTTGGTTTCGCTTTAATTTTATTAATTCAGCGCTAATCAAGCTTTCACTCATATTAAATTGAGAAGCAATACTTTGAACGTAAATAGATCTCGTAATTTGATCAGGTATTAGGGATACTGAGTGAATTATTTCCTTAATTAATTCCGCAAGTTTTATTGGGTCATTATTTCCTTCTGCCAATAAAATACCCGACTTGAAAGAAATGAAATCTTGTTTGTGTTCCTTTATATACGTTTGCAACTCCGTCGTACCGACTTTTTTGGAGAATGAATCCGGGTCTTCGCCATCTGGGAACAACACCACCTTAACATTCATACCTTCCTCTAGAATTAAATCAATACCTCTGAATGAAGCCTTAATTCCGGCAGCATCTCCATCGTATAGGATAGTTAGATTTTGGGTGTAACGCTTAACCAACTTAACTTGTTCCTTTGTTAAGGATGTTCCGGAGGAAGAAACAGCATGTTGCACGCCTGCTTGATGCATACTGATGACATCCGTATATCCTTCGCACAACAAGCATTCATCGTATTTCACAATGTCCCCTTTGGCAAAATATAAACCATATAGGATTTCGCTTTTGTTGTAAATTATGCTTTCCGGAGAATTGAAATACTTTGCAATTTTTTTATCGGTAATTAAAGTTCTTCCACCAAATCCGAGTACCCTTCCCGTAATGCTGTGTATTGGGAACATCACACGTCCGCGAAAAAAATCAAAATGGCGTTCGTCCTTTTGTTTCACCAACCCCACCTGTTCTAAATAATTCAAGTTATAACCTTTCGACATTGCAGCTTTGGTAAAATCATCACCAGAATTTAAACAATAGCCAAGTTGAAAGCGTTCAATTATGTCTCTTCGGAAACCTCGTTCCTCGAAATAACTTAGTCCAACAGCAATACCTTCTTCATTTTTTAAAAGATTGTCAGCAAAATAGTTTTTCGCAAATTCGTTTATAATAAAGAGGCTATCTCGCTCATTTCTTTGTGCAAGTTCTTCCGCGCTTGGTTCAGCAAGTTCCGGGATTTCAACGTTGTATTTGGTAGCTAACCAACGTAAGGCTTCTGGATAGGAAAAATGTTCTTTTTCCATCAAAAAAGTTACAACTGTCCCTCCCTTACCCGTAGAAAAACACTTAAAAATTTGTTTAGCGGGTGAAACCACAAAAGATGGTGTTCGTTCGTCGGTAAAAGGACTGAGACCTTTTAAATTTGATCCTGCCCGCTTCAATTGCACAAATTCTCCAATCACCTCTTCAATACGAGAGGTTTGCATAATTTGATCAACGATATGTGCTGGAATGATACTCAATTAATCGTATACCTTTTCGTATGAAACTTCTTTTATAAACTTACCTTCAACAGAATAGAAATACCAAACGCCTTTTTTTTGACCTTTTTCATATTCACCGGAATAATATAGTTTACCATTTGGATGATAGACTTGAGCAACACCGTTTTCAATTCCGTTAGCATATGTTAGATTAGACCATAACAAACCATTTTCACGGTAAGCTGATACCTTCCCTTCCCAAAGGCTATCTTTGTTTACATTTCCTCGAAATCTTACTTTGTCAGTACCCTTGTAATAAACCGTTTTTACTCCATTTTCAATTTTAACTTCTTGCGATTCAACGCTACTCTCGTCACTTGTACTTTCTTCGCTCTTTCCACAAGAAAACAGCACAAATACAGGGATTAAAAAAATTAAATAAACTTTCATTATTTCTCTCTTTTCATGGTGTAATTTACCAAGGCTACTATAGATTTCTTAGCCTCCGTTTCTGGCAAATCTTGAATTATTGCTAATGCTTTATTCGCGAAATCTAGCATTATTTGTTCAGCATAGTGAATACCACCGGCATTGATAACGATTTCTATTGCCTCATTTATTTTCTTCGAATTGTCATTGTGGTTCTTGAGAATATCCATCAACGTCCTTTTTTTATCCTCTTCTACATGGTTCAATGCATATATAATCGGTAAAGTCATCTTGTTTTCTCGAATATCATTCCCTGTTGGCTTTCCAATTTTTGTTGACGACCCGTAATCAAAGATATCGTCTTTAATCTGAAAGGCCATACCAACATATTCTCCAAACATTTTCATTCGATCTCTATTCTCAGAGGCTCCAACGCTTAAAGCTCCAGCTTCACAACAACTTGAAATCAACGAGGCCGTTTTTTTCTTAATAACGTCAAAATAAACCTCTTCCGTTATATCTAATTTACGTGCTTTGTCTATTTGCAACAACTCCCCTTCACTCATTTCTCTTACTGCGCGTGAAATAACTCCAAGAAGTTCGGTGTTATTTTTTTCGATTGAGATTAATAATATTCTAGACAACATGTAATCACCAACTAAAACGGCGATTTTATTCTTCCAGAGAGCATTTACCGAAAAAAAACCTCTTCGTTCGGATGCGTCGTCAACTACGTCATCGTGCACAATTGTAGCCGTATGAAGTAATTCAACCAAAGTTGCAGCATCGAAGGTAGATTGATTGACTTCTCCCAACATTTTAGCCGATAAGAAAACAAACATAGGTCTCATTTGCTTTCCTTTTCGTTTTACGATATAGTGGGTTACTTTGTCCAATAATGCCACATCAGACTTCATGGAATTTCGAAAATATGCCTCGAAATCTTTGAGTTCCTGCTCAATTGGCGCCGTAATTTGTTTCACATTATCCACTTGTACAAATATACGCAATGCGAAAAGGTTAAACGTGAATCTTTTCGATGTTTGGCTAAATTAATTTGAACAAAAAAGTGTGGTCTACCTCGACAAGTGCATGTTTCGCTCCGAATAAACCTTCGTAAAGAATGGATCTTTCAGGTTCTTAATAAAACGAATAGCTTCTCCAGTAGATTTCATTTCCGGACCAAGTTCTTTTTTAACATCTGGGAATTTCTCATACGAGAAAACCGGGATCTTAATCGCATAACCTTCTTTACGTGGATTGAAATTGAAATCGGTTACTTTGTTTACTCCCAACATGACTTTTGTAGCATAATTCACATAAGGCTCGTCGTAAGCTTTCGCAATGAAAGGAACTGTCCGAGAAGCACGCGGATTGGCTTCAATCACATAGACTTTATCGTCTTTTATGGCGAACTGAATATTTAACAAACCAACCGTTCTCAATTCTATTGCGATTTTCTTGGTAATGTCTTCAATTTGCGTCATCACGAAATCACCTAAATTGTATGGAGGTAAAACCGCATAGGAATCTCCGGAGTGAATTCCAGCAGGCTCGATGTGCTGCATAATTCCTATGATATATACATTTTCACCGTCACAAATCGCATCGGCTTCTGCTTCAATCGCACCACCTAAAAAGTGATCCAATAAAATTTGATTGCTACCCATTTCATTGATGATGTCAACCACATGGTGCTCCAATTCATCTTTGTTAATTACGATTTTCATTTTCTGTCCACCAAGAACGTAAGAAGGACGAACCAATAATGGAAAACCAAGTTCATCAGCCAAAACCAATGCTTGTTCAGCACTTTCGACTACTCCATATTTCGGGAATGGAATGTTGTTTTTCTCCAGTAATTTCGAAAAACGACCTCGGTCTTCCGCTAAATCTAAGGCATCGAAACTTGTTCCAAGAATTTTAATTCCATATCGGTTTAGTTTTTCAGCTAATTTTAAGGCAGTTTGTCCGCCCAATTGAACAATTACTCCTTCTGGTTTTTCGTGTTGTATGATATCGTAAATATGTTCCCAGAAAACAGGCTCGAAATACAATTTGTCCGCTGTATCGAAATCTGTAGAAACTGTTTCCGGATTGCAATTAATCATTATGGTTTCGTACCCACATTCTTTGGCTGCCAAAACTCCGTGTACACACGAATAATCAAACTCAATTCCTTGACCAATTCTATTTGGACCTGAACCCAGTACAACGATTTTCTTTTTATCTGAAACAATACTTTCGTTCTCGTATTCAAATGTTGAATAATAATACGGTGTTTGTGCTTCAAATTCCGCCGCGCAGGTGTCAACGAGTTTGTAAACGCGCTTGATTCCAAATTCCATTCTTTTTTTGTGAACTTCGGATTCCAAACATCTCAATAAATGAGCAATTTGACGATCGGCATAGCCTTTTTGCTTGGCTTCAAAAAACAATTCTTTAGGCAGATTTTCAATATGGTATTTCTCAATCTTACGCTCCAATTTAATGAGGTCTTCTATTTGTTTTAGAAACCAAATGTCAATTTTTGTTTTTTCAACGATTGTTTTGAACGGAATTCCAAGTTTGATCGCATCGTAAATATGGAAAAGTCGGTTCCAACTTGGGTGACTCAACGAATGTAAAATTTCGTTTTGATTGGTCAATTCTCGTCCATCTGCCCCAAGTCCATTTCGGTTAATTTCCAGCGACTGACAAGCTTTTTGAAGAGCTTCTTGGAAAGAGCGCCCAATTCCCATTACTTCTCCCACCGATTTCATTTGCAGACCAAGTTCACGATTGGTTCCTGGGAATTTATTAAAGTTCCAACGTGGGATTTTAACAATTACATAGTCCAAGGTCGGTTCAAAAAGGGCAGAAGTAGTTTTAGTAATTTGGTTTTTCAATTCATCCAAGTGATAGCCAATTGCTAATTTGGAAGCAATTTTTGCGATTGGATAACCTGTAGCCTTTGATGCCAAAGCCGAAGAACGAGAAACGCGTGGATTGATTTCAATCGCAATGATGTCCTCGTTTTCATCCGGTGAAACAGCAAATTGCACGTTACAACCACCAGCAAAATTCCCAATGGAACGCATCATCTTTATGGCCATGTCACGCATTTTTTGGAAAGTTGTATCGGACAAAGTCATTGCCGGTGCCACAGTAATGGAATCTCCCGTATGAATTCCCATTGGATCGAAATTTTCAATCGAACAGATAATCACCACGTTGTCATTTGCATCGCGAAGTAATTCCAACTCATATTCTTTCCAACCAATTAAGGCTTTGTCAATCATGACCTCATGAATAGGTGATAATTGCAATCCTCTTTCTAATAAATTATCGAATTCTTTCGGCTCATATAATATTGATGCTCCAGAACCTCCAAGCGTATAAGACGGTCGAATACAAAGTGGAAATCCAAATTCTTGGGCGATTTCTTTCCCTTCCAAAAATGATTTTGCCGTTTTCTGTGGCGCCATTGGAACGCCGATTTCAATCATCAAATCACGAAAAGCTTCACGGTTTTCTGTAATTTCAATCGCGTTAATATCTACTCCAATAATTCTTACACCAAATTCTTCCCAAATGCCCATTTCGTCGCACTTGATACATAGATTCAAAGCAGTTTGTCCTCCCATTGTTGGTAATACCGCATCAATTTTGTGCTTCTTTAGAATTTCAATGATGCTTTCCGGCTCCAATGGTTGTAAGTAAACATTGTCAGCAACAACCTTGTCCGTCATAATGGTAGCAGGATTGGAGTTTATTAAGGTTACTTCTATTCCTTCTTCACGCAATGATCGTGCGGCTTGAGAACCGGAATAATCAAACTCACAGGCTTGACCAATAACAATCGGTCCACTTCCGATGATCAGAATGGATTTGATGGATGAATCTTTTGGCATAGGGATTTCAATTTACATTTTCCTTCGAAGCGTTTGTTCGCTGCAAATTGAGCGCAAATTTAACTTATGGCGAATGAAATTCCTTGATAATAATAAACTCTTTTTGAACAATTTTAAAATAGTTGTTAATTAACTCAATTAGCAAAAAGCAAGTAAATTTATGCTTAAATGAATTCTGCAAAGCCGAGATTTACCGTCACTGAAAATAATTTAAGTTTGAGTTATATCAAATTTGGTAATAATGGCCCATTTATAATCGCTTTACATGGCCATGGTCGTGTTGCAGAAGATTTTTCATTTTTAAAAGATAAAGGAATTGTAATATCCATTGATTTGTTTTTTCATGGCCAATCAAAATTTCCAAAGGAAAGGATTGAAAAAAATCCGCTAACAACAGAGGAATTTTATCATCTTTTTAAAATGATTTTGAAAAATGAAGGTGTGACAAGATATCATTTAGTGGCTTTTTCTCAAGGTGGTAGATTTGCTTTATCCTTAATGCCTCAAGAAATTTCAAATTGTCTATCTATTCAATTAATTTCTCCTGACGGAATGGATAACAAGAGTTTTTATAATCGCATGTCTCGCATTCGATTAGCGAGAAATTTATTCATTCGATGGGAAAAAAAACCGAGTAAATTTATAACAATGACGGGAATTGGGAGAAATCTAGGACTTGTTCGACCAAAAGTACATGCTTTCGTAAAAAAAATTGCAGCTGACCGTCAGAGTTTTGCACGTGCGTCTCAAACTTGGAGAGGATTTAGGAATATTCAACCTAATGAAGATAAAATTAAATCCGCTTTACGTTCTTTCGACGTAAGGTTTGTAATCATTATGGGGAAATATGATCAAGTGATAAGAACTAAACAAGCCGTATCCTTTTTAAGCAGAATAGAGCAATCGAATGCGCTTATTGAGCTAGAATGTGGTCACGATTTCTTTAATGAAAAGAATATATTGCTATTGCGAAATACTCTTTTAATATAATGAAAAAGGCTGCCCCATATGAGACAGCCTCTTCACAATTATTCTTTGTGTTTATTTATCCTTAACTTCTTCAAAGTCCACATCTGTCACTTCATCCGTTGCAGAACCTGAATCATTTCCTCCTGCTTGATTATCACTTGCACTACCTTGTGCATTTGCAGCGTTGTACATATCCTGAGAAGCTGATTGAAACACCTCATTCAACTTATCCATTGCTGCTTGCAAATTGGCGGCATTTCTTAAGTCATACTCTTTTTTCAATTCCGCTAAGGCATCTTCAATCTGTTGTTTTTTATCTTCAGGTAATTTATCTCCGTACTCTTTTAATTGTCTTTCCGTTTGAAAAATTGTAGAATCCGCTTTATTGAATAGCTCTACCTCTTCTCTTTTCTTTTTATCTGCATCTGCATTAGCCTCAGCTTCAGCCTTCATGCGTTGGATTTCCTCATCTGAAAGACCAGAGGAAGCTTCAATTTTAATCGATTGTTGTTTACCTGTTCCTTTATCTTTCGCGGAAATGTTCATGATACCATTAGCATCGATATCAAACGTTACTTCAATTTGAGGTACTCCTCTTGGCGCTGGTGGGATATCAGTCAATTGAAAACGCCCGAGAGTTTTGTTGTCGTTCGACATTGGACGTTCTCCTTGCAATACATGAATATCCACCGATGGTTGATTGTCAGAAGCTGTTGAAAAAACTTCAGATTTTTTTGTCGGAATTGTTGTATTAGCTTCAATCAATTTAGTCATTACTCCGCCCATCGTTTCGATTCCGAGAGAAAGTGGAATAACATCAAGCAGTAATACGTCTTTTACTTCACCTGTAAGAACACCACCTTGGATAGCGGCACCAATTGCAACTACTTCATCTGGATTGACACCTTTAGATGGCGCCTTTCCAAAAAATCGTTGTACAGCATCTTGAATCACAGGAATTCTCGTTGAACCACCAACCAAAATAACTTCGTCAATATCACTTGGTTGTAACCCTGCATTTTTCAAAGCAGAACGACATGGAGCAATGGTTCTTTCCACAATTTCAGAAATTAACTGCTCAAATTTTGATCGTTGTAGTGTACGAACTAAGTGTTTTGGAATGCCATTTACCGGCATGATGTAAGGTAAGTTAATTTCAGTTGAGGTTGTTGATGACAATTCTATTTTTGCTTTTTCTGCCGCTTCTTTCAAACGTTGCAAAGCCATTGGATCTTTTCTTAAGTCAAGACCTTCGTCAGCTTTAAACTCGTCTGCCAACCACGCGATAATTGCCTCATCAACATCATCTCCACCTAAATGTGTATCACCATCTGTTGACAACACCTCAAAAACTCCATCTCCTAGCTCCAATACTGAAACGTCGTGTGTTCCACCACCAAAGTCAAAAACTACGATTTTCTGATCAATTCCTTTTTTGTCCAATCCATAAGCAAGTGCCGCAGCTGTTGGCTCGTTAATTATTCTTTTAATTGTAAGACCAGCAATTTCACCAGCTTCTTTGGTAGCTTGACGCTGTGCATCATTAAAATATGCCGGCACGGTAACAACTGCCTCTGTCACTTCTGTTCCAAGATAATCTTCAGCTGTTTTCTTCATTTTTTGAAGAATCATAGCCGAAATTTCTTGAGGCGAATATAAACGATCGTCAATTTTGACTCGAGGTGTATTGTTATCTCCTTTCACCACTTCGTAAGGAACGCGCTCTGTTTCTCGTTTTGACTCGTCGAACGAAGACCCCATAAATCTTTTAATTGAATATATGGTTTTTGTTGGATTTGTTATGGCTTGTCTTTTCGCCGGATCACCTATTTTACGCTCACCACCCTCTACAAAAGCTACTACTGATGGCGTAGTTCTCTTACCTTCTGCATTCGCAATAACTATCGGTTCGCTTCCTTCCATGACTGAAACACATGAATTCGTTGTTCCTAAGTCAATTCCTATAATTTTTCCCATTTTGATTAATTTTCAAATTTCCTGTAGTTTTTCAATTTATATGCCATCAAAAAACTTCAAAAATATTATGACACATCGTCATTTATCTCTCATTTTCTAACTGACAATTCATCAAAAAAACTGACAATTCAGACACAATTGTTTAAAACTACTTGTTTGCTTGAATAATTCACTGTGTTTTTTAGTTTACCTTCATCCTACACTTAAATCCAAGATTATGAAAAAATTATTTTTATCTGCCTTATTAGGTTTTGCCACGAGTAGTTCTTTTGCACAAATGAGCCAAGGAGCGTTTATGATGGGTGGGAATTTTGATTTCAATTTGAAGTCTGGTAATAATTCCTCTACAACATCGCTCACGATTGCGCCAACTGCAGGATTGTTTCTTGTTGAAAATATGGGGATTGGAGCGAGCGTAGGGTTCAGCTCCTACAATTATAAGGCAAATGGTTCTTCAATAAATTCAGGTTCATCTATTTTTATTAGTCCGTTCACGCGTTATTACTTTTCTGGAAATGCATTTGGACAATTTGATATACCTTTAGATTTATCAAAGAATTCAAATTACGATTTTGGCACAAAAATGAAAATAGGATATGATTTGTTCTTAACAGATAATGTAGCTTTGGAACCATCCGTTTATGCAGGTTTTTATTTTGGAAGAAATCCAACAATAGATGCACCGAATGATAACTTAAAGTATCAATTTTTATCTACTGGTGTGGATGTATCGCTACAAATATTTTTAAATAGATAAGAAAGAAAACTCGACTTCTGAAAGCGGCTTCGGTCGCTTTTTTTTATTTTTGAAATCTTTTATATAACCTATAATTCTGATAGCTCGCATCAATTCCAAATTTTAGCAAAATATCTTTAAACTTATCCTTCCATTTTTTCTTTTGCATGGATAGATCCGCATTAAATTTCCAATTCAACCGATTTATTCTTTCACTCATTACTTCAGGGTGATTTCCTTCAAATTTTCGAATTTCTGTCATGTGATCTTCATAGGAAAATTCGTCTGTTCGAATTATATTTTTGGTCATCCATTGGTCATCATGCCAATATTTATTGAAGTTTTCCTGTTTCTTTTGCATGGATCGCGGATCTTTCACCCATCCGTAGTGATGAATTTTCGAGTCTAATTTGACAACTGTTAATTTTTTATTTTCATCTTTTCTAAATCCTTGGGCATCCTTGTAAGAGTATATTCCCACACGATTACGTATAATTCTAATTTCATTTTTGTACCAAGAATTAGAAGCTCCAATATAATCATATGACCCATAAAAATGGAGGTATTCAAATAAGAAACCATCCACATTTTCATCTTTCTCAAATTGTTTCATTGCTTCGTGAATGTAATCTAATTGATGATCCTCTAAAACCTCATCCCCTTGAATATAAAAACACCAAGAAGAATCAGGTGAGATTGCTGCAAGTGCTTTATTTGTTTCGACAGCCAAAACCTTTCCGTTTTCTCGCATGTTGTCGTCCCAAATAGTGTCAATAATTTTAATTTTCGCACTACCTATCGATTGAATCAAATCCCTAGTTTCATCTTCTGAATTACCAACAGCCACAACCATTTCATCGCAAATTGGAAGTATGGAACGAATAGCCTCAATAATAGGGTAATCATACTTAATAGCATTTCGAATGAAGGTAAACCCACTAATTTTCATGGAAAATGGTAAATTCTAAAAACAAAGGAAAACAATTATTTGACAATTATTTTGAAAATATAGATTTTTAAGTTCGTGATAAGCTTAACATAATAAAAACCTGAGGTAGGAACGTTTAACCTAATTTCACTCGTTTCCTGTACAATTTGCTCTTGTACAATTTGTCCTGAATTATTAAGAATCGTGATTGAACCATTTACTAATTCTGATAGGTTAAGTTCATCATTATTTTCTATAACTGTAGGATAAAGTTTAAGGGATTGAATTTCATAATCAAACAAATGAGCATTCGGCTCCTCAATTCTAACTACTCCACTATTGAAAGTACCTGCCCATTTTACAAATTGATTTTCGTGTACAATACACGTAATGTAATCTTCAGGTAAATTCGTATTATTAGTATTGTAATTGAACCAAACATCTTCTTTCTTTATGACTATTCCTGAGAGTTGAGTCCCTATAAATATCCTACCATCCTCCGGATTTATCGCAATACTCGTTAAGCCATTAGTTGGAATTGGAGAATTACTCACATTCCATCTTTGCCAAGGTCCTCCATTACCTAAATCTGTTACAAGGCCTGCTGCTGGGGTGGCGAACCAGGGTTGACCTGTTGAATCAATATCTATAGCTAGCGAAGAATTATCCGGTAATCCAGATTCTACAATACTGTGTATTGTCAAATTATCTAGTGCATCGAAATATAGAAGTCCACCGTTGATTGTTCCCACGTATTTTTCATTTAAAAATCCAGTTTTAATTGAAGTAATATTATTTGTTAGTAAGCTACTATTTGCAATGCTCCAAAGTTGCCAATTTTGACCATCGAAATTAGATACGCCCTCTGAAGTAGCCAACCAAATCACTCCTAATGAATCTATTTCAATTCCTCGAACCAAATTATCGTGCAGTCCCGAATTTGATTCGTTGTAATTAATCCATGTATTGTTCGTTTTCTTATATAATCCGCCTTGAATTGTACCAATCCATAAAATAGAATCATTTTCAACTTTTAAAGAACGAATGTCGTCATCCAAAAGTGGGCTATTTTCAGTGGTAAAGCTTTGCCAATTTTGACCATCAAAAGAACAAAGACCATTATCCGTTCCGAACCACTTGATATTATTCTGTATTACAATACATCGTACGGTATTAAACGATAATCCAGAATTATCGGTATTGTAATGGGTTATAATTGGTTGAGAAAAAGAAAAAAAGCCCTCGAAAAAGAATATTATCGAGAGCTTTTCGAATGATTTAATCATTTAGTGTTTAATTACTCTTCTCAAGAATGAATGATTTTGAAATTCAATATTCACAAGGTAGGCACCTTTCGCAGCTTTTTCCAAGTTCATTGAAATCTCATTTTTTCCAATAAC
>CAZLVX010000046.1:8090-14422 GCA_964562965.1 uncultured Lishizhenia sp. | reverse complement strand
GCACAATCGTGTTCACCTAATGAAAACCAATTCCCGTCTAAAATTGGATTTCCAGAAGTACCAAATAAAGTATCTCCATTCGCATCTAAACGAACAACAACGGCTGGTATTGTGTCCCATTCCAATAGTGGATCAAAGAAAGAAACAGGTGTGGTTACTCCTTTTTTAATTGAAGCTTTTCTCAGCATACTATGGTCTTTCGTTACCAAAACACCAAGTCCCGTACTGTATGGAAATTGTGTTGACCAAGCTCCGTCATTTCCTGCTGAAGATCCTGTTTCGTTTGCTGGATTTTCACCAATTTTTCCAAAAATATCAATTATAGAGAAATTTGTAACATTGGTAGCATTAATTAAAAGTGCAGGATCTGCCGGAAGTGTGCCTTTTGCTAACATCACCGCATCGTTACCATTCCAGTAGAAAGCATTGCTTGTATTGTAAACCGGGCTATAAAACCCATCGCCACGTACGTTTAATGAATCCCAAATTGGGGCTTCTTGTCCAGTTCCGTTAGGATCTCTTTTATCTAAAACCGCAACGTAAACATCCCAAGGTGCAATCGTTCCGGATAATTGAACTGAATTAGCAACAGTTGCCGTTGTCGAACCATTTGAATAACGCGCAACAAAGTATTCCCCTAGGTTGATAGTACTTGATGTTGGATTATAAATTTCTATAGCTTTATTATTTGACCATCCTTCTACATATTCAGAAATAAAGATTTTCGCGCAATCTTGCGAATAGCTAAGTCCAGCTAATAGTGAAAAAACAGAGAATAAAATTTTCTTCATAATTAAAAATTTAAGATTTGGTAAGAGTAGATATTATTTAAAACACGGAACGTCAGTTTTAGGGACATGTGTTTGTTTTTAATCGTTCACAACTCGAGTCGGTTTCGGAATCTTTCCTCTAGGTTATCAACTCAAGTAACGGAACAAAATTACATTAATTTTAAAAATAACAGGTTACCTTTTTGTTAACAAGATTTATCTTTTTTTTAACCAATCTTTCCGTAAAGTTTCAACTACAAAAAAAACAATTGTAATTTCGATAAAAATTGAAACTATGAGAAGCTTAATAACAGGAGTGTTTTTGTTGCTAATTTTGATTTCTTCTACCTCATTAGGTCAAGAAATAACCATTGAAAAGATTTGGAAAAATTATGAATTCTACGCGAAAGGTGTCGATGGATTCAAATCTATGAAAGATGGCGAATATTACACAAAACCAACTGAAGATTTATCCATAAGAAAATATAAGATAAGTGATCCTAATGACAAAGGAAGTATTCTAGTTGATGGAACCTTGCTTCACTTCAAAGGAAAACAATTACAATATGATGATTATGAGTTTAATAGTGACGAAACTAAAATTCTTTTCATGTGTGATGTCGAATCAATTTATCGAAGAAGTTACGCTGCAAGTTATTACTTATTTGATATTGCGAGTAAAAAGCTTTCGGCATTAGATGAAGAGCACACCCCTCAAACTTTGGCTGAATATTCTCCAGATGGTAAATTGGTTTCATACATACATGGGAATGATTTATTTGTTAAAAATGTAGTCACCGGAGAAATAAAAAAGTTAACTCAAGACGGGAAGAAAAATAAAATTATAAATGGAACTACTGACTGGGTGTATGAAGAGGAATTTGCAATTACAAAGGCATACGGATGGTCCCCAGATAGCAAAACCATCGCATTTTTAAAATTTAATGAGAAAGAGGTTAAGGAATTTAGTCTTTCGTTTTATGGAAGTTTGTATCCTGAAAATTACAAATATAAATATCCAAAGGCAGGTGAGGATAACAGCGTTGTTACTGCCCATTATGTGAACGTGAAAAGTGGAAAAATTTCAAAATTGGATTTAGGAAAGTACGAATATATTCCAAGAATTAATTGGTCTTCAACTGAGAATAAATTAATTTTACAAACCTTAAACAGACACCAAAATCACTTAAAATATCATTTAATCGATTTCTCTTTAAATAAACCAAGTGCCACTGTTTTCTTCGAGGAAAAATCAAACACTTATGTGGAAATAGATGATAATTTAATTCTATTAAAAGATGGAAAATCACTCATTCGAACAAGTGAGTCTTCTGGCTTCAATCACATATATAAAGTAGGTATTGATGGAAAGTCACAACAACTTACCTCCGGAAATTGGGATGTGATGGAATTTTTGGGTTTAGATGAAGAGACAGGGTCTATTTATTATAGTGCAGCATCAAATGGACCCTTGAATAAAATTATTTATAAATTAAATGTAAATACAGGAGCCTCAGCTCGCTTAACGGATGAATCTGGATGGAGTGAAGCAGAATTTACAGATGGCTTTAAGTATTTCGTTCATTCCTATTCCACAGCGAATACTCCAACTACGCATGTTTTAAGAAATGCCAAAGGAGAATTAGTAGCAGAATTGGAGGTCAACCAGGAACTTAAAGAGAAATTATCTGACTATAAATTATCACCCAAAGAATTTATCAAAACTAATGCAAACGGAGTTGAATTGAACGCATCGATTATCAAACCACATAATTTTGATGCCGCCAAAAAATATCCGGTTTATGTAACTGTATACGGAGGGCCAGGAAGTAATGAGGTGAAAAATGCATGGGATGGCAACGATTATATGTATCATCAGCTTTTAGCCCAGAAAGGTTACATTGTTTTTTCTGTTGATCCTAGAGGAACCATGTACAGAGGCGCAGAATTCAAGAAATGCACGTATCTACAACTTGGTAAATTAGAAATTGAGGATGTAATAAACTCATGTAAAGAATTGCAAAAACTTCCTTATGTTGACGCAAATCGATTTGGTATAATGGGTTGGAGTTATGGAGGATACATGGCTTCTCTTGGTATTACAAAAGGGGCTGACATTTTCAAAATGGCCATAGCAGTTGCACCTGTTACTAATTGGCGTTATTATGATAACATTTACACTGAGCGATTTATGCGTACGCCTCAAGAAAATGAGAATGGATACGATTTAAACTCACCTATAAATTATGTTCAGCAAATGAAGGGGAAGTATTTACTCATTCACGGTTCAGCTGATGATAACGTACATTATCAGAACGCATTAGAAATGGTAAATGCATTAGTGAAAGCGAATAAACAATTTGACATGTTTATTTATCCAAATAGAAATCATGGAATTTATGGAGGAAACACACGTAATCATTTGTTTCAGATGATGTTGGATTATATCGTACAGAATTTATAGGAAATGAATAATTTAGGATGGGTATTGAAATAAAAATATTTTAATTGAAAGGCTAGGCATTTCTTTTTTTCTTTTGTAATTTTAGGCGCGAACTTAAAACGTTAATTACATATTCGACATGAGTGAAACAGCAAAAATAGAATTAGACGGTAAAGTATACGAGCTACCTGTGATAGTCGGTACTGAAAACGAAAAAGCGATCGATATTTCAAAACTTCGCGATTTAACAGGGTATGTCACGCTTGATACTGGTTACAAAAATACCGGTGCAACCAAGAGTGCCATCACCTTCTTAGACGGTGAGGAAGGAATATTACACTACAGAGGGTATTCCATTGAACAGTTAGCAGAGAAGGCAACCTTTTTGGAAGTTGCGTATTTGCTGATTTATGGTGAATTACCAACCGTAAAAGAATTGAATGATTTTGAGCAAAACATAAAAAAGCATACGCTAGTGCACGAAGACATGAAGCAATTCTTCGAAGCTTACCCTGCTCAAGCACATCCAATGGGTGTATTGTCTTCTATGATTTCGTCCTTATCGACATTCTATCCTGAATCACTGGATCCAAATAGAAGCGACGAAAAGAAAAATTTAACAAAACATCGCTTAATTGCCAAGTTACCAACACTAGCAGCATGGGCATACAAGAATTCAATGAGGCATCCTTTTATGTATCCTCGAAATGAATACGACTATTGTAAGAATTTCTTATACATGATGTTTGCAATGCCAACAGAGGATTATCAAGTTGATCCTGTTGTAGTAGACGCATTGAATAAATTATTGATACTGCATGCCGATCACGAGCAAAATTGTTCGACATCAACAGTTCGTATCGTAGGTTCTTCGCAAGCAAACTTATATTCAACAGTCTCTGCTGGAATTTCTGCGCTTTGGGGTCCACTTCATGGCGGTGCGAATCAAGAGGTGATTGAGATGTTGGAAGCTATCCACAACGATGGAGGAAATGTCGACAAATGGGTTGCTAAAGCAAAAGATAAAAATGATCCATTCAGGTTAATGGGTTTTGGTCATAGAGTTTATAAGAATTTCGATCCTCGAGCGAGAATAATTAAAAAGGCATGTGACGATGTCTTAGAAAAATTAGGAGTGAACGATCCGCTTTTAGACATTGCCAAAAAATTGGAAAAAGTGGCATTGGAAGATGAATACTTCAAATCCAGAAATTTATATCCTAATGTTGATTTCTATTCGGGAATCATTTACAAGGCCATTGGAATTCCAACTGAAATGTTCACAGTTATGTTTGCCCTCGGCAGGCTCCCTGGTTGGATAGCGCAATGGAAAGAAATGACTGAAAATAAAGAACCAATAGGACGTCCTCGTCAAATTTACGTTGGAAAAACGGCGAGAGATTATGTCGAAATTGAAAAGAGGTAATTTGAAAAAGCTGTGAAAACAGCTTTTTTTATTTCTTATTTTAACGATCCAGTATAAGTTTTAAATTGCCTGAAACTACATTCCAAATCACCATTAAAAACCTTGTATTTTTTTTCAGGCTTCAATCCAATGGCGTTTAATCCTTCGGTACTCGAGGAAATAATCCAACTTTCGGAACCAGTCATGGTATGTTTAAGCCATGTACCGAGTTCTCCATAAAGAAGTTCAATTTCGGCTTCTAAACGCTCTCCATACGGAGGATTGGTTAAAATAAATACAGGTTGATCCGATTGAAAATCTTTGAAATCCTTAGATTGTATCGAGACCAATCGTCCAAAACTAAAGGTTCGTAGATTTCGTTTCGATTTTAATACCATCTCATCTGAAATATCTACTCCCATTATAGGTGCAGGTAATTCGCGTACAATTCGCTTAGCATCATCATATATTCCTTGCCATAATACAGGCTGATAATTTTTTAAATTTTTGAAAGAATAATGTTGTCGTTCGATATTTGACGGAATTCCACTTGCAAAAAGAGCTGCCTCTATCAGAATTGTGCCCGATCCACAAAAAGGATCAAGAAATGCAGTTTTTTTATCCCACCCGCTTAAGCGAATAAGACAGGCCGCAACTACTTCGTTTAAGGGGGCTTCACCCGTTGATTGCCGGTATCCGCGCTGAAACAATGGGAGTCCGCTTGTATTAATAGATAAAGTCGCCTTGGTGTCTTTTACGTATAAATCGAAAGAGACTTGTGGTTTTTTGATATCGATATTTGGTCGTTCTAATTCTTGGTTCCGAAAACAATCAACTATAGCATCTTTGACTAGCAAAAAGGGATAGTGCGTGTTTTTGAAAATTGTAGAAAAGATGGCTCCTTTCACTGCAAAGCTCTTTTTTGAGTCGAAAATACTCGTCCAATCGATTTTCATGCAGTTATCGTAAAGGTCTTTTTCTGTACGAATGTCAAAACTATCCAATTCAACTAAAATTGAAATGGCACAGCGACAATGTAAGTTTAAAAAATAAATATCCTTCCAAGTTCCCTTGAACCGAATTGCACGATTTAAGATTTCTAGATTATGAAAGCCAAATTCAGTTAATTCATCTGCTAACGTTTCCTCAAATCCAAAAAAACATTTTGCAGTAATGGTAAGTTCCTTCTTATTTAACACGTCTTTTGCCTTCACTTTTGATTTTATTGGTCTAAATTTGTGTAAAGAAAAACATTATCCCCCACGATGAGATACTTAATCGCAATAGTTTTCCTTATTCCTTTCTTAACAAGTGGGCAACAACAACGTGTAGGGTTAGTGCTGAGTGGAGGAGGGGCTGCAGGGATCGCGCATATTGGAGTTTTAAAAGCCCTGGAGGAGCATAATATTCCAATTCATTATATTACTGGTACATCGGCAGGTTCACTAGTTGGTGCATTGTATGCTTGTGGATATTCTCCCGATGAGATTTCATCTTATGTTAAAAGTGACAAATTTCAATTAATGACTTCCGGTAAATTGGATGCCACACGCAATTACTTTTTTCGCAAAGGTTATGATCATGCCGGAACAGTAGAATTTTCGTTTTCAAGAGACAGTATTCTTCGAAAATCAATCCCTATGAATTTAGTTACACCCTCGTTACTAGATTTTGAAATGTTACGAATCTTTGGACATACCTCTGCAAGTAAATC
>CAZLVX010000046.1:0-7990 GCA_964562965.1 uncultured Lishizhenia sp. | reverse complement strand
GATTTCATTATTGGAAGCAATGTTTCGGAGAATCCAAAAGCTGTTGACGAACGTGATTTCATGGGCTTGATTGCTACCATGATGACCACCCCAACCAATTATAACTTACCTTGCAACGAAGGGGTAATTATCAATCCTAAAACATCTGTAAGTACCTTTGATTTTGATAATGTGGATGAAGCGATTAAAGATGGATACGAAGCTGCGTTACTGTACATAGATTCTTTAAAGAAATATGTCAAGCCTTCATTAAATCAAAGTGAAATTCTTCAGAAAAGAAAAAATTTTAGAAATTCTTTACCGTCTCTGATAATAAGTTCAGTGAATCAAGATCAATTGAAAGGAAGTGGTGCATTTTTGAATAAATCTTTCATTACCAAATCCAGTAAGAATATTTCTATAGATAAATTTGAAAGGCGTTATTTCCGAATATATGCTGCGGATGAAATTGATTATTTGTATCCTACCATTCAACTTAAGCCTGATAGCACATATAATGTTAATTTGAAACTCACAAAGGCAAAAGATTTTAAAGTGGACGTTGGAGGTCATTTTTCATCTCGACCTGTGAATACAGCGTATTTAGGAGTGACTTACCGAACCTTAGGTAAGGTTTCTACCAACTTACATGCAGAATCATATTTTGGTAAATTTTATGGCTCAGCAAAAGCAGGATTTAAGTTGGAAATTCCTTCCATTTATCCCATTTCTATGAATGGTTTTTTTGTCTTGAACCGTTGGGATTATTACAGAAGTTTTGCGACCTTTTTTGAAGACGTTAAACCATCTTTTTTAATTCAGAATGAATTGTATGCGGGTGTAAATTTTGTTCTGCCGGTAGGGAATAAATCAAAATCGACTTTCGATTTCAGGTATTTTGAGTTAAACGATGAATATTACCAAACTTCTTCTTTTACGAGTAAGGATACGGCAGATGTTAGTACTTTTTATGGAAGTGCCTTATCGTGGGAATTTAAAAGAAGCACGCTAAATAGAAAACAATTCGCAAGTGAAGGTTCTTATTTTTTGTTTAAAACGAGAATTATTGAAGGGAGAGAAAATACAAAGCCTGGTTCTACCTCTGTTTTTGAAGAAACTTTTCGTAAGTATCACTCTTGGATTGGATTCGAGATAGATTATCAAAATTTTCCAATGTCAACCAAAAAATGGCACCTTGGGTATCACGTCAAAGGTCAATTTAATTCACAATCTTTATTTGCGAATTATACAGCGAGTTTACTTTCATTACCAACATTTTCTATTCTTCCGGATATGGAAACCTTTTTCTTGCCAGAATTTAGGTCGCATCAGCATGTGGGAGGAGGACTGAATCTTATCTATTCGCCGTTTAAAAATATTGATGTACGTCTTGATTATTATTATTACCAACCATTTTTACAATTGTCAAAAAATGATGACGGCAGTTTGCAATTCATTGAGGCTTTTGAAGGGCAGACATTTGTGGCATCGAGCTCATTTATTTTTCACTCTCCAATTGGTCCCTTGCGTGCAACATTAAATTATTTCCCAAAGCAAATAACTCCGTATTCTTTTCAATTGAGCTATGGATATGTTCTTTTTAATGAACGGGCTATTCGTTAAATCAATCCTTTTGTTCTAAGTAATTCGTCAAGAGATTCGATATCTGAATACAAGACCTCTCTCGCTTTACTACCTTGGAATGAACCGATAATACCCATTCCCTCAAGTTGGTCCACGATTCTTCCCGCCCTATTGTAACCTAATTTAAGTTTTCGTTGCAGTAAACTAGCAGAACCTTGCTGATTAATTACTACAATTCTAGCGGATTCAACGAACATTGGGTCTATTTCATTCATATCGAAATCAGCACCACCTTCCCCGCCTTCAGGAATATATTCCGGCAATAATAGTGCTTCCGGATAAGCGCGTTGATCACCAATAAAACTACAAATATCCTCTACTTCCGGAGTATCAACGAAACCACATTGTAAACGCTTCATGTCTGATCCTGTACTGATAAGCATATCACCTCTACCGATTAATTGGTCTGCACCTGATGCATCAAGAATAGTACGGGAATCAATTTTTGATAAAACTCTAAAGGCAATTCGAGCTGGGAAATTTGCCTTAATCATACCTGTAATTACATTAACCGACGGTCTCTGAGTTGCCACGATTAGGTGTATACCAATGGCACGTGCCAACTGAGCAATACGTGCAATTGGATGTTCCACTTCTTTACCTGCGGTCATGATTAAATCTGCAAATTCATCAATAAGTACAACAATGTACGGCAAGTAACGATGTCCTTTCTCTGGATTTAATCTTCTGCCAATAAATTTCGCGTTGTATTCTTTAATAGTTCTAACACCAGCGTCTTTAAGCAATTCATATCGTTCATCCATTTCGATACAAAGTGAATTAAGTGTATTCACTACTTTTGATGTGTCGGTAATAATAGCATCTTCCTCGCCAGGTAGTTTTGCCAGAAAATGGCGTTCTATTTTATTATAAAGTGTGAGTTCTACTTTTTTAGGATCGACTAAAACAAACTTAACCTGCGCGGGATGTTTTTTGTATAAAATTGAAATCAATATCGCATTTAAACCAACAGATTTACCTTGACCAGTTGCTCCTGCAACGAGTAGGTGAGGCATTTTTGTTAAATCAAAAACATACGTCTCGTTTGTGATAGTTTTACCCATCACAATTGGCAATTCTCCATCAAAGTTTTGAAATTTCTCTGATGCAATTAAAGAGCGCATGGAAACCATTTCGGGATTTGAATTCGGCACCTCAATTCCTATTGTTCCTTTTCCTGGAATTGGGGCAATGATACGAATTCCTAAAGCACTTAAACTAAGTGCGATGTCATCCTCTAAATTTTTTATTTTTGAAATTCTAACTCCAGGAGCTGGAACAATTTCGTAAAGCGTAACAGTAGGACCAACAGTTGCTTTAATTTTTGCAATATCAATTTTATAATGGGATAAAGTTTGAACTATTCGGTCTTTATTTGTTTCTAGTTCTTCTTTGTTTACAGAAACTCCACCTGACCCATATTCTTTCATTAAATCAATAGGAGGGAGCATGTACCCTTCTAAGTCTTTTGTGGGATCATATTCACCATGAACGGCAACTAAATTATTGGCAAGTGCTTCGTCATCAGATAATGTGCTCGGTTGCGGATCGATTGGACCAGGAATAAAAACATCTTCCTCAACAGGCATTTCAATTTCAAACTCGTCATCTTTCTTTGGGAAGGTAGTATCCGGATCTTTATATACCACCTCTATTTCACTTTCAGAGTCTTCTATAAAATCATCTTCATCGTCAGAGAAATGAACAGTCTCTGATACAATATCTTGCTGAATTTCTTCTTCTTTAATGGGGTTAACAATCAAAATATCATCGAAAGCATCTGTGAAGCTGGTTTCATTCTCGATAGTCGTTGTTTCATCGTTATCCATTTCAGTTTTAGGTTCTCGACTGAATAAAAAGTTGAAAATAGCTATGTAATTGGGATTCAACGTGACAGTAAGTACAATGTAAAATAAACTTATTAAAATGACCATTGTTGGAATAGCGCCAAATGCCATAACTGACCATTCATTTAAAGAGAAACCGAATTTCCCTCCCAAATAATTTACTTTGTCAGAGAAATACCCTAAAAAATAAGATCCCCACAGGATAAAAAGAAAAGTAGTGGAAGTTGATTTCCAAAGTGGTAAAAGTGTTTTGTCAAATAGTATCTTAAAACCTAATAGAAAGAAAACAAAAGAAAATCCAATTGATGACACTCCAAATAGCGAATACACAAAGAAATGTGCATTCCACGCTCCAAATCTTCCGAGCCAGTTAGCCATTGGTTCAGTTGAGCTTTGAAACATAAATTCAAAGAACCCGCGTCCAATAATTTTATCTTGATCAATTTGCCATGTCATAAAGTAAGATATACAGGAAAGCATTAAAAATACGGCATACACCATCAATAAAGTTCCGGTGACGACCCTAACCTTTCTCCAATCAAACTCTTTTATTGACGAAAGAATTCCCGAATCTTTCTTGGTCGATTTATCATTTTTTTGACTAGCAGATTTTGAGCCTTTTGGTTGCTTTGGTTTTGATTCTTGTTCAGAATTCTCTTGATGAGGTATAAATTCGTTCTCTTCCATAAAAGGGTATTCTCACGAATTTACATCTTAGAAGCAATGGAGATTGCCAAAAAAGATATTAGTTTAAACACTAAAATGTTAGTAGTTGCATCACTCTTTCTTGTATAATTTGTCAAACTCAACAGAAAATTCTTCCATTGTTACCATTTTAAAATCTTTAGGAATTTGAAAAAGCGCTAGCGGTGGATTATTTACTTCAATTTTCTCAAGGCGATACCTTAAAATCCCACTCTCCGAAAAAGAATAAAATAAGGTTGCAAGCCCCGGGAATGATTTCATTGTATTTGCATACTTGCTTGGGATTTTCTTGTGGTAATAACATGTAAGTGGTAATTTATTTTCTTGATATTTCACTAAAATTTTTTTTGATTTAACACCACCAATTTTCTTAGATCCTGATTTCTTCTGATAAGTATAGGTGACGCTGTCTTTTACCAAATGTTCGTTTGTGCGAATGGCAAAATTTTGCAAGGGAGTTTCGATTAACAGGTAAGATTTATTGTAGGTGAGGTGCTTAATAAGTTCTTGTTTGCCTGTTTCTGAGTTGAAATTCACCACTCTTAATAAACTGTCTTTTGCATAAATTATCATTTTGGAACGTACACTATCTGTTGAATTTACGCTTTCAATCGTGTAAGTTAAAACACCTGAGAATGATCTACTTTTTTGAGAAAATAGTGTTGAAACGGTTACAATAGTAAAAAGCAATAGGGTAAAAAATAATTTCATGCTACAAGTATACGGAAAAGAACTAATTAATGAATTTATGTTAAAGTGCCGAATTAAAGAATTACCTTTGTATGGCTTTTTTTCAAGCAATTTATGTCAAGCAATTTATCATTTATCATCAATAAATCAGAACTCGGAGCTGGTACACGCGGAGCATCTTTAGGTCCTGAAGCAATTCAAGTAGTAGCTCGACAGCAGAAATCTAATATATTTTCTGCTTACCCAACACGCGTATTACCTCATTTAAATGATTTGCTAGATCAACCCTCAACTCATGAGTTTGCCAAATACATTGATGGGATGAAAGTTGTCTATGACTCTGTTTCAAATGAACTAAAGTCATTGTTGGACAAAGGCGAGTTTCCTTTTGTGATAGCGGGTGATCATTGCTCTGCTGGTGGAACAATTAAAGGTATTCAACGAGCGTTTCCAGACGCGAAATTGGGAGTTGTTTGGATAGATGCGCATGCCGATTTACATACTCCATACACGACACCTTCGGGTAATTTACACGGTATGCCATTGGCAACAGCGCTTGGCGTTGAAAATATCGAAATGGTAAAAAATGATGTCGACTCTGAAACAAAGGAATATTGGGAATCTTTGAAAACGAATTACCTTTTACCAGAAAATCTCGTTTTTGTAGGCGTAAGAGATACTGAAGCAGAAGAAGATTACTTGATTTCAAAATTTAACATTAAAAACTATAAAGTCGACGAAGTATTAAGCAAAGGAGTTGGTCAAATCCTCTCTGAAATCGAGGAGAAATTGCTTCATTGTGACTTGATATATGTTTCATTTGATGTTGACTCTATGGATCCTGACGAATCATCCTATGGTACTGGTACCCCTGTGAAAAATGGTTTACAAGTTAAAGATGCAGAGGACTTGTTGATAGGTTTGTTAGAAATGCCTAAAACTGCAGTATTTGAGATGGTGGAAGTTAACCCATGTTTAGACAATAAAGTAAATCGAATGGCAGAAATTTCATTCTCCTTGATAAAAAAAATAAGTTCATTAAATAGATTCCAGTAATGTACGAGCGCATATCCAATTTCTTAATCGAACATGCAGATACAATTTTTGGAGAACAAATTTCACCTAGTCAAATTCAGTTATCTCCAACAAAAAAAGATCAAACGGGAGACATCACACTCGTGGTATTTCCTTTTGTTAAAATATTGAAAACCTCGCCAATTGCAGCTGGTCAAAAAATTGGCGAAGCTCTAAGTAATGAATTTATAGAAATAGCCTCTTTTGAGGTCATCAATGGTTTTTTAAACCTTATTTTGAGTGATGATTATTGGGTAAACGAATTGAATAGAATTTCAACTGTTCAGTATTTCGGCAAAGGAGAAAGTAATTCTAAACCAACTGTAATGGTGGAGTATTCTTCTCCAAACACTAATAAACCACTGCATTTAGGACATCTTAGAAATATTTTTCTAGGTCATTCTGTATCGCGAATTCTTGAGTTTGCAGGACATGAAGTAATTAAAACTCAGGTTATCAATGACCGAGGGATTCATATTTGTAAAAGTATGTTAGCTTGGGAAAAATTTTCACCTTTAAATTCATTAGGTGAGCGCGAAACCCCTCAAAATACTGGGCTGAAAGGTGATAAACTCGTGGGGAAATATTATGTTGAGTTTGACAAACAACTGAACGCAGAAGTTAAAAACATAATTGTTAATTGGGAAAACGGACAATTTGAACACGAT
Source organism: uncultured Lishizhenia sp. (assembly GCA_964562965.1). Classification (GTDB taxonomy): domain Bacteria; phylum Bacteroidota; class Bacteroidia; order Flavobacteriales_D; family Crocinitomicaceae; genus UBA952. The sequence continues at coordinate 1,383 of CAZLVX010000046.1, read as the reverse complement.
CACCAGGAGATTAAATTAAAATTTCTTGAATTGTCCAATGCAAAGATTGATAAAGACGAAAAAGCACTTTCGGCAATTGATGATAAAATTAAAGATTTAGCGAAAAGTCAATCGACATTAATGCGAGAGGCTAAAGAGATGCTTTTAAGATGGGAGGCACGAGATCCACAAACATACTTGCTTTGGACAACAATGAATGGTTGGGTGTACGAAGGATTTGATCGTACCTACAAGCGAATGGGTGTAGAATTCGATAAATTGTATTATGAATCGGATACATTCTTGTTGGGCAAAGATCAGGTACTGAAGGGTTTGAATTCGGGAATCTTTTTTAAGAAGGACGATGGCTCTATTTGGATTGATTTGACAGATGAGGGTTTAGATGAAAAATTGGTATTGAGATCTGACGGAACGGCTGTTTATATGACTCAAGATATTGGTACTGCCATTGAAAGATTTGAAGATTTTTCCAATTTATCAGGAATTGTATATACTGTTGGTAATGAGCAAGATTATCATTTTAAGGTATTGTTTTTAATTCTCGAAAAATTAGGTTTTTCTTGGGCAAAAAATTGTTATCATTTATCTTATGGAATGGTAGATCTTCCTTCAGGTAAGATGAAATCGAGAGAAGGAACAGTGGTAGATGCGGATGATTTAATGCAAGAAGTAGTCGAAAAAGCGACTGAAATGACAAAAGAACGCGGTCATTTAGAAGGTCTGGATGAAAAGGAAAAATTAAATCTATACGAACAAATCGGACTTGGCGGATTAAAATACTACCTAATTAAAGTAGATCCCAAGAAGAGAATGCTCTTTAATCCAGAAGAATCAATCGAGTTGAATGGAAATACAGGGCCATTTCTACAATACACTCATGCGCGGATTTGTTCGTTGCTTAAGAAAGCAGAAGCTAATCGCCAAAAGGTTCAATTTGAAGGAATTAAATTATTGGATGAAGAAAAAGAAGTGGTTAAGAATTTAATACAATTTCCTGTGATTGTTCAAGAAGCTGCCTCTTCATATTCACCAGCGCTATTAGCGAATTATACCTATGAATTGGTAAAATCATTCAACCATTTTTATCAAGCCGTAAAAATACTGTCTGAAGAAAATGTGAAAACAAAAGAGTTGAGATTGGTGTTGGCTGAATCTGTTGGTAAGGTATTAAAAGATGCTCTTCATCTTATGGGAATTCATGCACCAACCCGCATGTAATCAGGCATTCATCAAATCTTCGATTATTAACTTTTTCATTTGCATGAAAGCAAACATGACACGAGGTGCTTTTTCGGAATCCCGCATGAGTTCGGATAAAACAGTAGGTACAATTTGCCAAGAAACACCAAATTGATCTGTCAACCAACCACATTTTCCTTCTTT
>CAZLVX010000045.1:0-14611 GCA_964562965.1 uncultured Lishizhenia sp. | reverse complement strand
ATCATTGCTACCGAGGTTGGTGTTGATCAACGAGAACTCGCCATTAAAGAAATTGAAAAGGAAATACGTATTTTACAGAGCATACTAATTCCCAAAAAAGAACTAGATCTTGTAAAAAATTACCTGTTAGGTCAAGCTTTAAAAGCTGCAGATGGGCCTTATGCGCAATTCGATTTATTTACTGGCGTAAACCTCTTCGATTTAGAATTGGATTACTACTTAAAATACCTCGAAAAATTAAAAAATATCACTTCGAAAGAGCTACAGCAACTGGCAATAAAACATCTTAACTGGGAGGATCTTACCGTAGTTACAGTGGGATAGCAACTTAATTTTTATTCTTCCGTTATAATACTACGTATTATGATGCGTTACTAAACTAATGGTAAGAAGAATTTTAATTGTTATTATTCTATTTATTTCGCTCTCCGAATTGCGCGCAAGTCACGTGATGGGGGGTGAAATTACCTACACTTGCATTGGTGGAAATACGTTTGTTTTTGATCTTATTTTTTACAGAGATTGCAATGGAGCTGAAATCAACATGATTTCTGAGAATATTAAAGTTTGGAATCATCCTAGCATTTCTTCAATCAATTTACCTTTTATCTCAAGAATTGACATCTCTCCCCTTTGTACTCAAGTTACTGGTGGACCTTCTCCCTTCGATTGCGGATCAGGAAGTGCCGGAGGAAATGGAATTGGCGCAATTGAAAAAATAACCTATCGCAGTTTACCAATTACCATGAATGGAATCCCCCCTGTTCAAGGTTGGATATTTACCTATGAAAATTTTTCAAGAAGTGGTGCCATAACAAACATGGTATCTCCCTCATCCTACGGAATTACGATAGCAGCTAAAATGTATGCCATTCCTGGATTTGACGGATCAGGATGTAGCGATTCTTCTCCCCGTTTCCTACAAGAACCAAATTTTGTAAGTTGCGCAGGTTCTCATTATATCTACAACATGAATGCGGTAGATCCAGATTTAGATTCATTATCCTTTTCATTCGGCATACCTTACAATTATTTCCCCGGAGCAACTGCCTATAATCCTCCGACCGCTCCTATTCCTGTTCCTTTTGAAACTGGATTTTCATACACAAATCCAACACCAAGTAATACAATAAACCCATTAAATATCGGAGCTACCGTTGATTCTAACAATGGTGAATTGTCGTTTACAAGTTATACAACTGGTACTTATGTGGTGAAAATTAGTGTGAAATCATTTCGATCTGGAGTTTTAATTTCTGAGGTAGAACGTGAAATGCAGCTGATTGTTAACGGTTGTACGCAAGCAAATAATGCCCCGATAATCAATCCTCCATTTGCAGGAGGATCCTACGAGACTACGGTTATTGCAGGTAATGTTGTAAATTTTAGTTTGAACGCAGTAGATACAGATTTACTGCAAAACGGAACTCCACAAAGTCTTACCTTAATTGCAAGCGGACCGATGTTCGGTAACGGTTTTAATACAAATACTGGCTGTGATATTGAACCATGTGCGCAGTTAAACTCAACCTTACCCATCGTTTCACCACAAAACGTAACAGCCAATTTTATTTGGCAAACAGACTGTAATCATTTGGTTAATCAATATGGTATTGTAGCAGATGTAGTTCCTTACAACTTTGTATTTCGTGTTCAAGATGATTTTTGTCAGGTTCCCAAAGTAAGCTATGCAACAGTTACCATTAAGGTAGTAAATCCTGGAGTGCTCCCTCCTACTTCAATTACCTGCATCCAAACAGCTCCAAATGGAGACCTTACGATTAATTGGAATTCTTCCAATAATCCCACCAACTCATTTGTGTCCTATCGCTTAAGGTCTCTGCAAGGTTTGGACATTACAATTCCTGATATTTCTACAACTTCTTACACTATACCGGCAATCAACGCTGCACATGATTTTTATATAGGAGTACAGTCTGGATGTAATGGAAACATCGTAAAATATTCCGATACACTAAAAAATATTCATTTAGTATTGACAAATCCAGGTAATGGAACGGCCGTTCTTCAGTGGAATACTCCAATTAATCCACAAGGACCAAATATGAATAATTTCGTACATATTTACCGTGAATATCCAACCAATACTTTCGAATTAATTGACAGTGTTCCGTATTCCACTTTACAATACAAAGACACAATAGATATTTGTTCAGACCTTATAGGCTACCACTTAGTTTTACCAAATTCTCCGTGTTCATATAATTCAAACTATGCCTATGATACATTCGAAGACATGATTACACCGGATATACCTGTTATTTTAGGTGCAGGTGCTGACACTTCTCAAAATGGGAATGTCTTGATTACTTGGAATCAAAACGGTCAGGAAGATACATATGGTTATGTCGTTTATACATTTGACAGTAACGGATTTCTTTTTGAGCTAGATACTGTTTGGGGTTGGCAAAACACAAGCTATACCTATCCTGATAATTTAGCCAATGGTCCACTCTCGTATTCGGTAGCTGCTTTCGATTCCTGTTTTACTTCGTCATTTCCAGTAACCTATCAAACTTCTGCAAAAGCATACATCAATAAAACAATGGTGCTAGATGGGGAAATTCAAATGTGCGAAAAAACAGCAACTTTTTCTTGGACTCCATATGTCGGAAGGACAGTTTCAGCATATAGAATTTGGAAAAAACATAACGGTTCGTGGGAAAATGTTTTGTCGACAAATGATACCTCTGCAACAGTTTCTGTTGAAAATGGTGAAAGTTATTGTTTTTATGTCGAAGCACTTTTCAATGATGGAATTGGTGCTTTTTCGTCGCCATCATGTTTTGTAGTTCCATCACCAGGACAACCATCTTTTCATTATTTCAAATTGGCAACTATTCATGTTGATGACGTAATATTAACAGATTATATAGATGCCTCTGTAGGAATTCAAGCTATTCAATTTGAAAGAAGGCGTGCTCTTGACGGTGCATTCGAAATTATTGCCACAGTGCCCGTTTCGAGTAATTTCACCTCATTTATAGACGAAACTGCAAATGTTAACGAATATTCGCTCGAGTACAGAACTAAATTTATTGATAGTTGTGGCGGTTTAGCACCCAATTATGCTAACATAAACAGAACAATTTTTGTCTCTGGAAGCTCAGATGAATACGACTTAATTAATTCTATCTCGTGGAATCGGTATGAAGGATTCAATGCAGGTGTTTCGCATTACCTCATTTATCGATCTTTAAACGGAAGTTTTACTGAAGGACCGATCGCTCAAATTACGAATTTGGACAACAACCAAGAAATCTATTCGTATACAGACGAAATAGATAGTTTAGTTTCGAACGTGGAATCTACTGGTATTTCAGATTATAGCAACGGGGCCATGTGTTACAGAATTGTTGCCGTGGAAAAAACTGGTAATATTTTCGGTTTTCAAGATTCAAGTCAATCGAATGATTTATGCTTGAATTACAAACCTTTGGTTTTTATTCCGAACGCATTTACTCCGGGCGGTTTAAATCCAATTTTCATACCCGTTATCACGAATGTTTCCGAAACGAATTATTCATTTCAAATTTTAAACCGATGGGGAGATGTGTTTTTTAGCACGCATGATATCCTCCAAGGCTGGGATGGAAAAATAGCTTTGAATGGAAATGATGCCGCAAACGATATTTATATATACCGCATCGAATTTGAGGACCAAAATGGAAAATTTCATACAAAAACTGGTATGGTAAGTCTTTTAAGATAATGAAAAAGGCACTAATCATTCAAACTGCCTACATTGGGGACGTAATTTTGGCTACCCCTTTAATCGAAACGCTTCATCTTAATTTTCCTGAATGCAAAATTGATTTCATGCTAAAAAAAGGGAATGAAGTACTTTTGACAGGACATCCAAAACTTCAAAAAATTTATGTTTTTGATAAATCCAAAAAACGAACGTCCCTCCTATCTAACATTCGCGAAATACGAAAAAACAAATACGATTTGGTTATTAATTTGCACCGTTATGCTTCATCGGGAATAATTGCAGGATTTTCGGGAGCTAAGCACATAGTAGGATTCAAGAAAAATCCAATTTCATGGATGTACACGCATCGATTCGCGCATGATACTGAAAATGGTCAACATGAAGTTGACCGCAATCTTTCGTTATTAAAATTTCTTTGTTCGGATGTTGTTCGAAGACCGAAATTATATCCAATGAAGGTAAATTATGAAAAAACAAATCTCTATTTGAAAAGCTCATTTATTTGCCTTGCTCCTGCCTCGGTATGGAAAACTAAAGCAGCACCCATCGAAAAATGGTTAGACATTATTAACCTATACAAAGAAAAAGCAACAATTTACCTCGTTGGTGCTTCAACAGATTTTGAACTTTGTGATTCAATTATAAAAAAAACAGATGCCTCATCAATTGTAAATTTGTGTGGAGAATTATCACTTATGGAAACGGCAGCTCTTTTTACACAAGCAAAGCGTGTTTTTGTAAATGATTCTGGACCACTTCATATCGCAAGCGCAATGAACACACCCGTAACAGCATTGTTTTGCTCCACAGTTCCAAGTTTTGGATTTGGACCTTTATCCGAAGATTCCGAGGTTATAGAGGTGAAAAACTTAGCCTGCAGACCATGTGGACTTCATGGTAAAACACAATGCCCGGAAGGTCACTTCAAATGCGGGAGAGAACTAATTATTCATTAAAGAAAAGATAATCTCCTAGTTCATTAGATTTAAATGTCAGAGCTTTTCTTGAGTCATGAAATAAATCGTAGCCAATTTTTAGTGTATGCCAAAAACTACTCCAATTCCTGTATTCTTTATTAAGAAGATGTGATTTCAAATTAGCCTCTGACATTTCAAAAGGAAAAATATAAACTGGAATTTTAGTTTGACCATTATCGTGTGCTTTAACTGCCAACCAGTATATTTCCTTTATTTTATCATCCATTGGTAAACAACCAATCGTGACGCAATCTCCATGAATAAATATATCACCTCCTAAATTGGCAGCTTTACTTCTACTTCGGTCGGCTGTATTAGGATAATTAAGCCCCAACGATAGATAAAATGCACTTGTTGGATTAAATACTTTGATATAATAAAAACCTTCAGGAACTTGTTCGTCTCCCTGTTTATTTTTTGGTCCCAGAATTCCAGATTTAGAACATATCTCATACGTTCTAAATAATTTATATGACTTATCAGTTCTGTTTTTCACGTAACATTCTAACTTCCCTTCTTCCTTAAAAGCTGCTAATAAGATATGAACTTCAGAACTCTCTATGCCGAATTCCTTCAACGAAGAATTCAGTAAAGAAGATACTTCATTGTGTACAGAATGAAAACGTGAAAATCGTAATTGCTGAGAATAGAAAGATGTTTGTTGAAATGAGCAAAAAGCAATTAAAACAAAAAAAATAACAAAAAGGGACCTTATCATGTCGTTGCGTTAGCAAAAACAGTACCCTTTGTAAGATAAAATTATTCGAAGTGAACGATTTATACTAAGCTAGTACTTCTTTTACCTTGTCTGCTGCTTCCTGTAACAATACCGCAGAATGCACATTCAATCCTGATTCATCAATTAATCTTTTCGCTTCTACTGCATTAGTTCCTTGCAATCTGACAATAATCGGAACAGGTATGTTTCCAATATTTTTATAAGCATCCACAACACCTTGTGCCACTCTATCACAGCGGACAATTCCTCCGAAAATATTTATAAGTATTGCTTTAACATTAGGATCTTTCAAAATAATGTGGAACGCTTTTTCAACGCGCTCAGCGTTTGCTGTACCTCCCACATCTAAAAAGTTAGCAGGGTTACCTCCGGAAAGTTTGATAATGTCCATTGTTGCCATCGCGAGACCAGCTCCATTTACCATACATCCAACATTTCCGTCTAATTTCACGAAATTCAAACCCGCTTCACCAGCTTCGACTTCCGTTGGATCTTCCTCAGAAATATCACGAAGTGCCGCATAGTCTGGATGTCTAAATAATCCATTACCGTCCAAGGTTACCTTCGCATCAACAGCTATGATTTTATCATCTGACGTCTTAAAAAGTGGATTTATTTCAAACATCGAAGCATCAATTCCTTCATAAGCCTTGTACAAGGAAGAAACAAATTTTACCATTTGCTTGAACGCTTCTCCCGATAATCCTAAATTAAACGCGATTTTTCGTGATTGAAACCCTTGAAGACCAACTCTTGGGTCAATAAATTCTTTGTAAATTTTTTCGGGTGTATGCTCCGCAACGTGTTCAATGTCCATTCCTCCTTCAGTGGAATAAACAATTACATTTCGTCCTTTTTCTCTGTCTAGTAAAACAGACATGTAAAACTCTTTAACTTCTGTTGGTCCAGGATAATAAACATCTTGAGCAATCAAAACTTTGTTTACTTTCTTTCCTTTTCCGTTCGTTTGTAAGGTTACCAAGTGACCACCAAGAATACCTTTTACCTTATCTTCAATTTCATGAATTCCTTTGGCAAGTACAACACCATTTGATCCTGTTTCCTCTACTTTTCCTTTTCCTCTACCTCCAGCATGAATTTGTGCTTTTACCACATACCAACTTGTGCCTGTTTCTTTCGTTAGTTTTTCAGCGGCTGCGACAGCATCTTCTACTTTGTCAACAACGACACCTTCTTGAATGGCAACTCCATAGCTTTTTAATATTGCCTTGCCTTGATACTCATGTAAATTCATTCTCTTTTTTTTTGAGTTGTAAATGTACTTATTTCAATTGTTACTCTGTCAAGTTCCCTAAAATTTTTATTCCATTCTATTTTTCCAGGATGACACAATAGATCGAGACCTGAAAGCTTCTTCTTTTCTATCTTGAATATCACTCCAAATTTTATCCACAGCATGCCGCAGAGCTGTTTCTTCTTCCTCCATTGCTGAATTAACGATTGACGGATTTTTAAAGTAATGGTTTATAAAATTAGTATCAAAATTACCACTTCTGAATGCATCATGCTTCAGTACAAATTTTCCAAAATCTAAGGTGGTTTTTACTCCTGAAATTTGATAATTCTCGATAGCCTCAATTGTTCTTTCAATTGCTTCTTCACGTGTAGTTCCCCAAACAACTAATTTGGCAATCATGGGATCATAGTAAATTGGAATTTCCATTCCTTCCAAAAAGGCATCATCTACTCGAATATTTTTACCACTCGGAATCCTGTAGCGCTCAAGTTTTCCGATATCCGGAACAAAACCATTCAGCGTATCTTCTGCATAAACACGTACTTCAACCGCATGACCATTTATAGTTAGTTCATCTTGAAGTTTAGGTAGGCGCTCGCCTCTCGCTACTCTCACTTGCCATTCCACAAGATCCTGACCTGTTATTTCTTCTGTAACCGGATGCTCCACTTGAAGTCTTGTGTTCATTTCCAAGAAATAAAAATTCATGTGAGCGTCAATCAAAAATTCTACAGTTCCAGCACCTTCGTATTTACATGCACGACAGACTGCTACAGCTGCTTCCCCCATTTTTTTTCTTAATTCTGTTGTTAGCACTGCGCTCGGTGCTTCCTCAACTACCTTTTGGTGTCTGCGTTGAATTGAACATTCCCTTTCAAACAAGTAAACCACATTACCCAATTGATCTGCAAAAACTTGAATTTCAATATGACGAGGTTTCTCAACAAACTTCTCGATAAAAACGGCGTCGTCTCCAAAAGAGGATCTCGCCTCGTTTTGTGCCATATTCATTTGTTCTTCAAATTCTTCCTCTTTGTGAACAAGTCTCATTCCTTTTCCTCCACCACCTGCAGAGGCCTTAATTAAAATAGGATAACCCACCTCTTTCGCCACTTTCTTTGCCTCGGAAATATCTGAAATGGCAGAGTCAACACCGGGAACTAAAGGAACATTGAAAGCTTTTACAGCTTGTTTGGCACTTAATTTATCCCCCATCACTTCCATAGATTCAGGAGAAGGCCCAATTAATTTTATTCCAGCTTCTTTTACTTTCCTTGCAAACGAAGCATTTTCAGATAGAAATCCATACCCAGGATGGATACCATCCACACCTAACTCTTTACAAAAATTTAAAATAACATCTTGCTTTAAATAACTTTCTGCGGATGGACTCTTGCCAATGTAGACGGCCTCGTCGGCCTCAAATACGTGAGGTGCTTCCTTATCTGCATCAGAATAAACAGCTACACTTTTTATGTTCATCTTCTTTAGAGTTCTTATTACTCTTCGTGCAATTTCACCCCTATTGGCAACAAGTACTTTTTTCATATGTATATATTTTGTTTTTTATCGATCATATGCTCTGCGCCATGATATTTTCACAAGTGTTTAACTTCGTTGCTTGCTTCGCAAGTGCGCTAACCGTTTGCATGGCTATTTCATAATCATATATTTCTACTTAATTGAATTCTTTTTTTCCTGAATTAATTCTTTTGGTTTTCCTTTTTCTGGATTGACAGGCACCTTTTTATTCGGTTTGCTTTCAGTCTTTTTCCAATATTTCTTTTCTTTTCTAAATAAATCTAATGTGTATTGAAATAACATAAAGTCTTTCCAATTGTGAAAATCTTCATGATATGAAATACCAATACCTTGGGTGTAAAGACCAGAGGTATTGTTTGCACTGTTTGCATTTGTAGCATTGTTAGAAGACTCGTTAAAAGCATTTACACGAAATGTTCCTCTTTCGTTAATCAAATATTCGATATTAACATCACCAATGGGAATTCCGCTACCTGTAGACGAAGAAAGTCCACCCACACCAAACGTACCCGAGACGATTAATTTTTCATCAAAAAACTGAGTTTTCATTCCAAAACCAATGCTCGTTTCATTCAAGGTCTCGTCCTTTCCATAATCGACGTTTAACTTATACTTGTCACTCATTTTTCCGAGAATTTCGTTCATTTGAGTCTCCAACATATCAATAGCTGCAGAACCTCCCGCTGTCGGAGAGCCTTTAAGAGGTTGAAACTTTTTAACTAGAAGTAGGGAGAAAAATTGTTTGTTTAATTCGTCTTTGTCTTCGGTTACTTTTCTGACTAAAGCCTTACCTGTTTCAGATGCTTTTGGCGCTTCTATGTTAAAACTTATCGCCGGATGTAACAACTTATCATTTAAATTCAGATAACAAATTACATCTTGCGAACCCAAGGTTTTATCCGTAATTTCAGGAGACAACTCCAAGAGGGAAACACGTTTCATGGTAATGGAGGTTCCAATGTTTAACTCAGCATCCAATAAATCTCCATTCCATTTCAAATTTGAGCCTGGAACAATGTCAAATGGTTGTTTAAAACTTCCCATTGCAAAGTTATATTTACTACCTTCGGAAATCTCATACTTTCCATTCAAACTTACATTATAGAATGGGTCTATCTTCATATTTAATTCACCAAATCCACGAGCTTCGATTTGATCCCCCGTATTATTGTCAAAAATAAGCTTCATTTCAGCATCGTTGTTAACAATAAAATTCATATCGACATTCACTCCAGAATAAACATCTAGGTCTTCTTTTATTGGTTGAGTACCGCCCTTTTTAACAAAGGTTATAAAGTCTTCATCTTCTTCATATTCTTCTGCTCCGTACATTGGAAAATTAATTGAAGTACCTTTTCTAGTTTCTACATTGACAGAAATATCCACAATATCATCTGACCCCGAAATATTCAAGGTGCCATTTCCATAAGCCTTACCAAAATAATATTCACCATCCTTGTATTGCGTATTTAGCACCATAAATCGATTATAGTTGTTCTTTCCTCGCAGGTCGCTTTCAAAATCGAATTGCACATCGTAATTGAACTTTTCGAAATTTGTATGGTTTATGGAAGCTGTCAAACGAGCTTCATTACCTTCTTCGTCATAAACAGGAATGTAGTTAATTTCAAAAACATCTTTTTTCACGCCAATTGCACCGTTCAACTTATACCGAACACCCGTGAGTCCAATCAATGCACTACCACCGGATAAATTCAACCTACCCGCAAGTTGTGGTTCTGTAATATTTCCAGTGACATATACAATCCCATTCAATTTTCCATTTATGTCAGAAACAATCTCGGGATCTAAAAATGCATTCGCAAAACGAATATCAGTCTTATCAAAATTTAGATACAAATTCAACTTTTCTGTTGGTAACGAATAATTTCCTCCAAAATTGAAGGTTTTCGAACCTTTGTACATGAGTGCGCCTGAGAGGTCAATCTTATCTTGTGAAGCCAGCCATTTTGGACTTAAATATATTCTACCTACCTCTTCTCCTTCTAAGTATAAACTATCGATGACCGCATCGCTCTCGACATTGAGATTTTTATAGGGATTTGAGATTGTAGTTAGACCAGAGAAGGCTCCTTCTATTTTTGTTTCTGTCTGAAAAAGTTGAGATATTTCAAAAAGATCCAAGTTATCAACTTCAACTTTAAGCTTATCGTAATCGTTGTTGGAAATACATCCAAAAACCATAACATTCTGTTTACCCCTCCTTAAATTAAGGGTATCTAAACTTAAGTTATTTGACCCGAGCGCAATCTGCGACTCTTCTGTAATTTCCCAACGATAGTTTTCAACCGAGAAAAAAGAAGGTTTGATGGTAAATCTCAAATCATTTTGATCGATAACCATGGTGGTCCATGCAAGTTCGGAATTATCCTTACCCTTCAAATTCCACGTTAATCTTGATTCTAATAATCCATTTTTACCTAAATTATCGAACATAAGCTGATCAAATTCAATTGAATCATAAGCGAATTTTTTTACTTTGCAGAATCCACTTATCCCAGCGTTAGAAATATCTTGTTTTAGCGAAACAGAATCAAAAAGAATGTTGTCATAAGCAATTAAACTAGATGATAAATTCAATTTGATATCCTTTGTTTTTGAATGATAAGAACCAGACAGCTTTGTTCCGTTGTTAATGGTTAACTCAGGAATAAATAGGTCAAAAATTGATTCTGCGTTCCCTAACTTAATATCAAACTCTACATCACTCGCTTTATTTCGTTTTGCTTTTTTATTACTCAACGCTAATGAAGGAAAGACAAGTGAAATATCCTCAACAAATTGAGAAGCAACCGACTCATAATCAATTTTTCCTTTGATTGAAGCTGTGGCTATATCGCTATTGAAATTAAAGTCGTCCGTTCCTCGGTCTCTTTTAATTTTAAGCTCAAATTTTGGCAATTCTAAATTTGATAAACCTTGAGTAACTCGCGACATTGAAGAAGATATTGAACCTGTTAAATTTTCAAAATCTCGACCTGAAACATCAACATTTAATTTCGCTGCTAAACTAATACTATCGTCAGAAACAAAACCTAATTTGCTTATGTCCGCGTGCGTGATATCTAATTGAAAATTGTAATGCTGCTTTCCTTTGTAGTGAGCATCGCCATTGAGAACTAATTTTAAATTTGGATCTAAAATTTCAACCTTTCCAATGAATTCTTTTTCATTAATGGTTGGAGCGTCTATTCTAATATTTCTACAGGTATAGCCTTGCAGTTGCAAATTGGAAATATTTCCTTTAAAGTTTTGAACAGTAAACGATCCATCCTCATAAATTTCAGTTTCAGAAAAAGTTAAATTACCGTCAAGATTTCCTAAATTATTGTCACCAGCCAACTCACCTAAATTAATCGCGGTTAAATCCAATGACATTTCGTTATTAGATGATATTTTGTATGACTTGCCTGATGATAAAATTTCAATTTGATCATTCAATGCAATTTTTCCATTAGCCGTATTTACATGCTTTGCTTGTAACAAAATACGTTTGGTTGAACCCTCACAACTTATATCTTTAAGGTCTAAAAAGCCAACTTTATCTTTAATTTCATTGAAATTGAATTTCGCATTTCCTTTAGGTAGTTGAATTTTATCCAATTCATAAAAATCAACAAAAGCAGATGAAACATTTGCCTTAAATGACGAGAGTTCCTCCGTACGAAAATCAGGAAGGACAAAGTCACCTCTTAAATATGTATTTTTTTGAAGGCGAACATCTAAATTATTTAATTTAAGTTTTGAGACACAATCAGAAATGTCACCTTTAAACTTCAATTTTTCATTCATTCCTTCTAGCGATGGAACCCAAAACGATACGTCTAAAAATGAGACTTCACTGGCATCAAATTTGGCATCAAAGGACACTGAATCCTCAAAATAATCAAAGGAAGACCAGTCGTTGTAACTCAATCTAAAATGCGGAGCCGACACTTTTGATGCCGGTAGAGAAATAAAAAGTTTTTCAAGTGAAATTCCTTTAGGTCCAATTTGAACATGCGACGTAAATTCATTCAATTTAAATCCACTTTTTTCTTGACAAACTAATTTATCTATCTGCAATGAAATTTTATCTTCATTTAAATCAAAACCTGAAAGCAAAACACTTAAGTTGTTAAATCTTAAATGATTGAAGTCCAAACCAAAGTCAATAGGCTTAGCTGACAAATCATCGTATTCAAAAATAATCGATTCCAAATTGATTCTAGAAATTGTCAATTTTAATGGCGGAGATGTAGACGGATCGTCAGAAGAAAAATAATCAACTAAAAATTGGTAGTTCATTATGCCCTCGTTGTTTTTTCGAATCTTAACAGTTCCTTTATTTAACTTGATTTCACTGAGTCGAAACGCATTTTCGTCTATGTCAAAATCCTCTATCGCCACCATCAATTCAGGTGTGCAAACTAAGGTGTCATTTTGTTGATCCAACAATGTAAATCCTTCTATTGAGGCTCTATCAAAAAATACAATATCAACTTTGTCAATACTGATTGTGGTATTTAATTCCGAAGACAAATAAGAAGCGAGTTGTTTTGCGATAAAGGTTTGAAAAGGTGAGGTTCTAATTGCAAATGCCACAACGACGAAAAGTACAAATACCCATTCCATTGTAATGCCGACGGAATTTCCCACATATTTCAGTATTTTTGTCATCCTACGCACAAATTTAAGAATCTTTTGACTGCTGATACAACAATCATACTAGGAATTGAAAGCTCTTGCGACGATACTTCTATCGCTGTGTTGAAAGGGAATAAAATTTTAGCCAATGTAGTAGCTTCTCAACTTATTCATGCCAATTATGGTGGCGTAGTGCCTGAGATTGCGTCTCGCAATCATCAAGAAATGATTTGGAATACATTTCAGGAGGCGCTTTCGATAGCTAAAGTTGAAATTAATCAGCTAGATGGGATTGCTGTAACAAAAGGCCCTGGTTTATTGGGATCACTTCTGGTTGGCGTATCCTTTGCAAAAGGACTAAGCCTCGTTACCAACAAACCACTGCTTGGAGTTCATCACATGAAGGCCCATATACTTGCTCATTTTATATCAGATGCCAACCAATGTCCCCCTTCATTTCCATTTTTATGTTTGACTGTATCCGGAGGGCACACTCAAATTGTTTTGGTAAAATCTGCCTTGGAAATGGAAATAATTGGCAAGACAATCGATGATGCAGCAGGCGAAGCGTTCGACAAAGCAGCAAAAATGTTAGGTCTTCCTTATCCTGGTGGGCCTTTAATTGACAAACACGGAAAATTGGGTGATGAAAAAAAATATACCTTCTCGAAACCAAAGATTCAAAATTTAGATTTTAGTTTTAGTGGTGTTAAGACTTCTATCAAATATCAACTTGAAAAATGGAAAAATGAAGACGCTAATTTTGTAGAAAACAACCTTCCTCATCTTTGCGCTTGTATTCAAAAAACCATCGTTGACATATTGATAGAAAAGTGTATTACCGCTACGAACCAAACAGGAATTAAACACTTCGCATTAGCCGGAGGAGTTTCTGCAAATTCTAAACTGCGCGCCGAATTCACTAACAAATTGGAAGCACTTCAAGTAAAGACTTACATTCCAAAATTTGAATATTGCACAGATAATGGCGCAATGATTGCAATGGCTGGAAAGTTCTTGTTCGACCATAAAATTTTTGAAAATCAAGAATTATGTGCTCAAGCAAGACTTAATTTTTAAAATAAATTTGAAAATGCAATTCAATTTGTTATATTCGTAAATCAACTAATCTGAACTATTATGGAAGCCACATTAATTCAAAAAGAAGAAATTCCTAACTTGACTTTTTTCGATAAAACAAAAGTGGAACAACATCCTGATATTCTTCGTCAAATTGAACAAGCTACCATCCTTGGAAATGCTCACAGGACAAAAGTTTCGATTTATTTTATAGACGATGAAAGCGTAAAGAAAGTGGAGACTACAATATGGGCTGCTGGAACTAAATTTATTTGTCTGAAAGGTGGTATTTGGATTCCTATATCTCGATTGATTGAAATTAAGTTCTAAATGATTAAATTTTTCTTGTTCTTATTTCTTGCCACCTTGTGTAACCTTGGTTTTACGCAAAATCATGTAAAATGGAATGCCTATTTAAGTGAAAATAAAAGAGAAATTATCTTAACAGGTACTATCGAAAAAGGTTGGCACCTTTATTCTGCTTCAACACCTGAAAATGCAGGACCAGTGCCAGTGGAAATTTTGTTAAAGAAGAATAAAAAATATAAACAAATTGGCAAAGCCAAAGAAATTTCTGCTTCCAAATTTATTTATGATGCTAACTTTGGAAGCAATGTGGCTATTATCGAAAA
>CAZLVX010000044.1:0-14894 GCA_964562965.1 uncultured Lishizhenia sp. | reverse complement strand
ACGAAAATTACCATTCGCATCATGGCGCTATTCAAGAAGCACGTCATGTATTTATTAATCATGGGTTGAATCCGCTGTTAAATAAAAATTATCCGATAAATATCCTTGAGGTCGGGTGGGGAACAGGCTTGAATTGCTTATTATCATGTCTTTTCTCTGAGAACAATTCAATAAGATACACAGGTATAGAAGCTTTTCCAATAGAGCAATCCTTACACGAAGCACTGAATTACGTAATACATTTAGAAAATTCTTCCGAACTATATAAGCGGCTTATCACGGCTACTTGGGGAAAAGTAGAAAAAATTACTGAAGAATTTACTTTAAAAAAAATACATACAAAAATACAGGAGTGGGAAACGGAAGATAAGTTTGATTTAATTTATTATGATGCTTTTGGCCCAAGGGCGCAAGAAGAAATGTGGAGAAAAGAAACCTTACAAAAGGTAATTTGTATGTTGAAAAAAGACGGCATTTTTGTTACATACTGTGCAAAAGGACAACTAAAAAGAGATTTAAAAGAACTCGGTTGCTTTGTAGAAACCTTACCTGGCCCACCAGGAAAGCGTGAAATGACAAGGGCCGTAAAAAATTAACACTTTTTTTAAATATTTTCCTTGCTATTCTATAATTATGACTTATCTTTGCAGAGAAAATTACATTTCATAGTTGTAGTTTTTGAGTTTTATAGTTTTAGCATGGTTTAGCAGAAAGAGGAACAAGTTACGGTTTGTTCCTCTTTTTGTTTATTTCAACATTTCTTTCATTTCACTGAGCATTAAAGCTGTTGCTCCCCATACTTGACATTTTTCAAAGATAAATGCCGGAACACTTGATAATCCTATATTTTCAAGATTTATTTCACCTAAATTTTCTTCATTTACTAATTCATCTAATGAGATTTCTATAACTTCCGCTACTTCGTGATTTTTTATCATATTGGGCTTTTCATGATGCAAGAATACAAAAGGTTGAACTAAGAAATTAGATACAGGAATATACACAGGTGTAAGTTCGCAAATAAGTTCCCCAATATTCATAGAAATATTCAATTCTTCGAAGCTTTCTCTTTTAGCTGTTTGCAGTAAATTAATATCAGTAGCATCTTTTTTTCCGCCAGGAAATGCAATTTGACCAGAGTGATACCCATTGTAGTTTGGCCGTTTGATTAAGATAAAAAAAATGCTCTCCTTTTCAGGGTAAAGATGAATCCCAACAGCCGATAATTTTTTGTCAATTTCAGTCTCGATGAATTTGTTTTTAATTCGATAAGGATAAAAATTCATGTGGGCACGCTCACCTGGGAGTTCTTTTTGAAGTCGAGCGATGAGATTTTGTCTATTCCACATTATTCAAAGTTACAATTTTTAAAAAAGATCTTCATTTAAGTAGCATTTTAAATAATTGTTTAAAAAAAATAGGGGGTGATGGTAAAAAAAGTATAAAAAATTGAAATCACCCCCTAAAAAAATATATACTTTTGTAAAAAAAATACTAAAAATGGCAACGAAAAGGTTAGAAGCGTATCAAGATGTTCTACATCGCGAACCAAAACACATTGATTTTAATGGAAAACTTTCAGATTTATTTGGTAAAAATGTTTTTCATGCGGAACAAATGCGAGAGTATTTGCCGTCTGACACATACAAATTGATGATGGATTGCATGACAAACGGAACGCGATTAGAAAGAAAAATAGCAGACCAAGTTGCTTCAGCCATGAAGGATTGGGCAATTTCTAAAGGCGCAACACATTACACCCATTGGTTTCAACCATTAACCGGTGCCACAGCAGAAAAGCATGATGCATTTTTTAAGCCGGTTGGTCCAGGAAGAGCAATTGAGCGATTTGATGGTGATATGTTGGTGCAACAAGAGCCAGACGCTTCTTCATTTCCAAATGGTGGAATTCGAAATACATTTGAAGCAAGAGGTTATACGGCTTGGGATCCGTCTTCTCCAGCTTTCGTAATCGGTAAAACACTTTGTATTCCAACTATATTTATTTCGTATACAGGTGAATCTCTTGACTATAAAATGCCATTGTTAAAAGCCTTACACGCTGTTGATCAAGCGGCAGTTGAGGTCTGTCAATATTTCGATAAAAATGTAAATAAAGTAAATGCTACTTTGGGTTGGGAACAAGAATATTTTTTAATAGATTCTGCTTTATTCAATGCGCGTCCAGATCTTATGTTGACAGGTCGAGCTTTGTTTGGACATGCTCCCGCTAAAGGTCAACAATTAGAGGATCATTATTTTGGTTCTATTCCAGAAAGAGTTACGGCCTACATGCGCGAGTTTGAAACGGAGGCGTTGTTACTCGGAATTCCTGTTACTACACGACATAATGAAGTTGCTCCAAACCAATTCGAATGTGCCCCAATTTTTGAAGAATGTAATTTGGCAAACGACCATAATTTATTGTTAATGGATTTAATGGAAAAAATAGCCAGAAAACACAATTTTAGGGTATTACTTCACGAGAAACCTTTCGCAGGTGTTAATGGGTCAGGAAAACACAATAATTGGTCATTGAGCACAAATACCGGAGTAAATTTACTTGCACCAGGTAAAAATCCTAAAACTAATTTGCAATTTTTGACATTTTTCGTAAATACCATTAAAGCGATTCATGATAACGCAGATTTACTTCGCGCTTGTATTGCTTCCGCGGGAAATGACCATAGGTTAGGAGCTAATGAGGCGCCTCCAGCAATTATATCAGCCTTTATCGGCACTCAATTATCTTCAGTTCTTGATGACCTTGAAAAGAATATTAAGGCTGGAAAAATGACACCTCAAGATAAAACAGAATTGAAATTAAATATTGGCAAAATTCCACAAATTATGTTGGATAATACCGATAGAAATAGAACGTCTCCTTTTGCTTTCACAGGAAATAAATTCGAATTTCGAGCGGTTGGTTCTTCTGCGAATTGTGGTTCAGCTATGATTGTTTTAAATACGATTATGGCCAAACAGCTTAAAGAATTTAAGAAGTCTGTTGATAAGAGAATTGATAAAGGAGAAAGTAAAGACGAAGCCATTTTAAAAGAACTTCAAGTAATGATTAAAGAATCTAAGAAGATTCGATTTGAAGGTAATGGCTACGGTGACGAATGGGTAAAAGATGCCGAAAAAAGGGGATTAGCAAACCTAAAAGACACTCCTCGAGCATTGAAAGTATGGCACGATAAAAAAGTTGAAAAACTTTTCGCGGAAATGAACGTGCTATCTCCAAGAGAATTAGAGGCAAGACGTGAAATTGAGTTCGAAAATTATGTTCTCAAAATTCAAATTGAATCTCGTTTAATGGGAGATATTACGCAAAACTATTTCACACCTGCTGCAGTTGAATATCAAAATAAACTTATTCAAAATGTTCAAGGATTGTTACAAATTTTAGGTGAAAAAAACGGACGAATTGCAGCAAAGGCGCAAATTGAAATAATTGAACGAATCTCCTTACATTTAAATAAGATGAGAGTTGCAGCTGAGAAAATGTTAGAACAGCGAAAAGTTGCGAATAAAATTGAACACGCAGAGGAAAAGGCAATGGCTTATTGCGATCACGTTAAATCATATTTTGATGAGATTAGATATCACGCCGATAAGCTTGAATTACTTGTTGAAGATGAATTGTGGCCATTACCTAAATTTAGAGAATTATTATTTACAAGATAGTTGTAGCCTACAACTACAAGAAGTCGTGCAACTTCCGCTACAAGTTGCACGACTTTTTCTTATATAAATAAGCTGAATAGCTTTAGTAGTCCTGAATAGAAACCACTTGGTTTTTCAATTGAAATTGTAGTCTTTCCATCAAAATCATTGGAATTTTCGAAATTTACTCTTCGAGTTGATGATAAAAAACGTTGAAGTTCTGCTTTACCAGGAACTGCGTCAATAATATATTGATAATAACCCGTGCTCTCAAAGTTCAAGACTGCATTCAGAGAACCACCGAAATACTTTGTTGAAACATTCAGTTTTTTAATTTTAGGCGGTGATGAAGAAAAGGATAAGGCAATTGCTTTTGGCGAAAGCGCATGACAATATAGCGATACGTCGTTCGAGAAAATTAATTGATTGTCTCTAATTTCAATGGACTCAGAATTAACAATTCTTGAAACACTTGAAAGTACAGTTGGAATCGAAACGGGATGAGTAAATGACAGTAACAAGATACCTTGCGGAATTCCGGGTATGGAAGCGTCATCGATAAATTTAAAGCCTGAATAAGAAGCGCTAATATAATCAATGGAGGAAATAAAAGAATGAAGAGATGTGTCAATATTTGCGAGCCATTTCTTTTCGGTAGTAGTAGGCTGCCAACTGAGTTCTATTCCTTTTCCATCAGGAATTAATCGAGGAGAAATTTTAGTTTTATATAATGTTGATAAGATGGAAATTTCACTTTCTTCATGATTTACAGCGTGAGTGCTGATATGAGATCCTTTTTCAAATTCAAAGATTAAAAGTTCTCCAATATTTTTTAACTCTAATTCAAATTTAAACTGTTGCGAAAGGATATCCGAAACTTTACTTTTTTCAGTTATCGATTGAATTGGAATATAACCGAAATTCTCTTTTACAAAAGTTGGTTTGTTCATGTCCTTTCCAAAATTCTGAAAATCATCAGCATTGATAACCTTGAATCGTAAAAATACAAATGGTCTATCGTCAATGTCACATACCATAAGCTCGATTGGAGCTAAATTATCCACACCCATGTTCATCCATGCAGAGGATTCATCTTTTTGAGTATCAATTTTTTCTTTTAACCGAGTAAAAAATTCTTGGTCTCTCACATCAAAAAGAGCAACAGTAGACAGCTCCTTAAAAAACTCAATTGCATCAAATCGAATATAATAGATAGTAGAAGTAGGTAACTGAGTCGTTAAAGTGTTATTTGATTGATTTTCAGTAATTGAACTTCTTACAACAAAAATTAGCGTTACAATACTAAGTAAAATTAAAACGGCAACAATTTCGCGTACTTTCTTCATGGAAAGTAAAGTTAATTGATTCTTCTATTCTACCTTTGCCAAATGAAAAAAATAGCACAATTCCTTTTTTGGTTGAGAGGTTGGAAAATAGCAAGAAATTATCCGAAAGGAGTGAGTAAATGTGTAATTGTTGTGGGTCCACACACATCTAACTGGGATTTTGTAATAGGGAAGTTGGCATTTATTTATTACGGTATCAAAGGAAAATTCTTAATTAAAAAAGAGGCGTTTTTTTTTCCTTTCGGATATGTCTTGAAAGCAATGGGTGGTGTTCCAGTTGATCGTAAACAACGAGGAAATATTACAGAGACGGCTGTGAATTTTTTTGAAGAGGAACAAGAATTATACTTGGTGTTTACACCCGAAGGGACTCGTTCATACAATGCAAATTGGAAAAAGGGATTTTACTATATAGCGCAGAAGGCAAATGTTCCAATATATATATGTTACATGGACTACGAACGTAAAATAGGTGGTTTTCACGGAGAATTCGTACCCACCGGTGACGTTGATAAGGATATACAATCAATTAAAGACATTCTTTCTCAGTACAAAGGAAAATTTCCTGAAAATGGTATTTACTGAGTGTTTTGACCTTTTATGGAATGCGTATTTTTGTCATATCCATAAGGACAATGTTTACAACCGCTTTTACAACAATAACCTCTTTTTAAATGATATTTTTCTGTAAAAACGATATATCCTTCTTCGCCAATGTAGTAATCTTCACTGTCGAGGTTTCCTCGTTTAGAAAATGATGATAGATCTTCAGACATATTCGAATTGGGTCGCGGATAAATTAAAAAATTCAATAGTTGAACCTTTCAACTTTAGCATTAACAATTTAAATTTCGAATTGTTTATAAAACGTGATGATTTAATTCATCCAATTATTTCTGGTAACAAACTAAGGAAATTAAAATACAATATATTCGCAGCTCATAAAAATGAATGTCAACGTCTTGTCACATTTGGAGGCGCTTATTCAAATCATATTTTGGCCACGGCATTTCTTTGTGTCGAATTTAGTATTCCACTCACTGTGATGGTGCGTGGTGATGAATTAAATAAAACATCTAATAAAATTCTATCTTTTTGCTCCTCAAATGGAATAGATATCATTTTTCTTACTAGAGATAGGTATTTTGAATTAAAGAGAATGAATGGAGTAGAGTATTGGTTAAATGAGAAATGTTGGTTTATTCCTGAAGGAGGGGCAAATCAGGAAGGAATAAGAGGTGCTTCAGAGATTATTGAAAACAAATATGATTTTGATGCTTACGTGGTTGCTCAAGGCACGACAACAACGAGTCTGGGAATTTACCATTCCATGTCAGATGATTCAACACTTTTTGTAGTTCCAGCGCTTCGTAATTTTCAATCTGAAGAAGAAATGAAAAAAGTGTACGACGCTCATCTTCTTTCTAAGAAAGTTGTTCCATTAATGTGCGAGGAATTGGGAAGGTATGGTAAGTTGACAAAAACTTTGGAAGATTTTCAACGAAAGATCGAATGCGTCACTTCAATAAAATTAGATCCAATTTATACGGTTAAAGCATTGTATGCTTTTACGAAATTTGCAAGTACTGTAAATCAAGAACCCATACTTAACAAAAAAGTCCTCTTCGTTCATACGGGAGGACTTAATCAAGTATGGTGGAATTAACTTACTTTAAGTTTTTAATTTTACTTCTCTTTTTAGTTTTTGAATAAAATTGTGACTTGAAATAAACTTCCAAAGCTCCAATACTGTTATTAGCATCACTTAAGTTGGAAACAGTCGCGTCAAAAGAAAGTCCGAATCTATAACCAGCGATATTCATTCCAAATGTCGCAATAATCGCATCGTTCCATCGGTAATAAACTCCGTAACTTAAACTTTTACTTTTTCTTAGATTAGTATAACGTGCACCTTCATCAAGTAAATTGTCTACACTTGCTCCGAAAACTAAACTCTTGTTTGGTCCACTTTGGTAGTAAATTACATTCGGAGAAACTCTTAAATTATCGCGAATGGTTTCAATATCTCCACCAAAATGAAGAGTATAAAGAGGGTATAAGCGATCTCCTCCAAACGAAAAATCTATTTTAGGACGCGTAACGTGCTTTGCTGAGAATCCTCCTGTAAAATAAGAACCATCAACCTCTAATTGATAATAAAGTCCCGCTGCAATATCCAAGGCAGTATAACTATTGTTTAAATTTTCACCTGATGTGGCTGGATCAGTATTAAATCCTAAACCTGTCCATTGAGACTCCCAAGTCTGGTCTGCCGTTGAAAAACCTTGCATAAAAAAACCGGGAGATAAGCCCACTGAAAATTTATTATACTTATCAATTTGCATGGTATAATTCACAGGAATGGAAATATTTGTCGTCATCAAACGACCATCACCCGTTTGGTGATTATAGGCATTCAATCCGACTCCAAAATGATTGTTTTTTCCTTGTTGGTCAGGGATTTTTACTTCTCCTGCAAACGTGTTTGTTCTCATTGGCTGACCTCCAATGGTGAAATACTGAAATCTACAATTTGTGTAAAATCCAAAATCTGGGTCCTCGGTCGCTACTGCCGCAGGATTTAACAAGGTATTGGATTGATACCAATTGCTTGACTGAATGTCTTGTTGTGCTACAGCGTTACCTAATGTTAAAACTGCTAAAACAATATATACTATTTTTTTCATCTTTTTTATCTGTAAAGAGTAACGTTTCCTTTTAAGGATTGCGAAATGCCATTAATCAATTTATAATCTACTACATAAACAAATGTCGCAGGATTTTCTTTTTTTCCTTTGTAAGTACCGTCCCATCCTTCGTGAGGGTCAGTTGATCGAAATACAAGAATTCCGTAACTGTTATAAACCTTAAAATCAATTTCGGCTATCGCACCACCCTCTTTGTATCCATTGGTGAAATTATTATCCTCATCCACATTTGTTAAAATTCTTAAGTAATCATTTATACCATCTCCATTTGGTGAAAAGGAATTTGGAACGGCAACTTTAATTGAGTCATTAAACCTAACATTCACAAGAACAGTATCATAGGCAAAACAACCGTTAACACTATAACTTACTACATAAAATGTTGTGTAAAAAGGTGTAACAGTTAGTGAATCGCCATTATTAACAGGTATTTGATCTGATTCTACTCCACTAGGATACCAGACCATAGTGCCACCTGCAGGCGTACCTTCTCCCCACAAATATGCTTCTTGATACATGTAAATTGTAGTATCGGGAATTTCAACAAAAACACCACCTGTTGTATCCGAAACCGTTCCATTAACGGTTGGGGTAGCCGTTACATTTATGGTTTGAGACGTTGAATTTGAACCGAATGTATTTGTAGCTGTTAAAACAATGGTGTATGTGCCTGGATTGGGGAAACATACAGGGCCAGGATTTTGTCCTTGATAACTTGCAGGTGTTGCGCCTACACCGAAATCCCATGACCAGCTTTGAGCATTTGATGATGTTGTGTTTAAAATTTCAATGCACTCACCCATACAAATATTATTGGTGGAAACAGCAAAATTAGCAGTTGGAGCTCCATTTTGAGACCACGCTACGCAAGCTGATAACAATAATGTTAGAAAAGAAAATAATTTCATACCAAATAGCGGTTTTAAAAATCGTTGTACGAAAGTAGTGAAAAAAGTTACAAAATTGAAATCAATCTAGTTTTGCAATTAACTTTTTTAATTGTTGTGCCTCTAAAACATCATGAACTCTTATGATTTTCGCTCCATTTATTACCGCATATGTATTTAAAATACTTGTTCCATTCAAAGCTTGTTCAGGACTTATGCCCAGTGTTTTGTAAATCATGGATTTACGAGATAATCCATACAACAATGGTTTTTCGAGTATTTTCAGGAATTCAGATTGACGTAATAATTGAAAATTATCTTCAATCGATTTATTGAAACCAAATCCTGGATCAAGGAGTACGTCCACTAAATTAAATCTTGCGAGATACTCCAGTTTCTCAGAGAAAAAGAGAAGTGCATCACTTGGAATATTTTCAGTTGATTCCTGTTTAAGGTTATTTTCTTTTCCACCTCTATTATAAGTTAATATATATCCAAGTTTATTTTTGGAAATCATAGAGATACAAGCATCCGAAATAGCTCCACCACTAATATCGTTTATAATATCAGCACCTTCATTAATTGCATGTGTGATGGTGTCTTCTGAAACAGAATCTACTGAGATAAGTAGAGATGGAAAAGTTCTTTTTATTAATGAAATTGAAGTTCCAAGTTTTTTTATTTCTTCGTTACTGGAAATTTTAGGGGCATTTGGACGAGTGGAAACGCTTCCTATATCTATTATTTTTGCTCCATTGGAAATTAAGTTTTCTACATGATTGAGTAGTGATAAATCTGACTTTCCGGAAAAATGTTGAAAAAAGGAGTCTTCACTTAAGTTTACAATGGCCATAATCCAAAGTTCATCGAAATGGTAAAGTTTTCCTTTAATATGAATCAGATCAGTTTGCATAAATTCATGTAAATTTGTACTAATGAATAAAACAGAGCTCGAATATACGAATGTAATTCATCAATGTAAGTCAGTTTTTGAGAAAAAAACATGGGACTATGGCACATCTTGGCGTATTCTTCGGCCAAGCTCGCTTACAGATCAGTTGTTTATTAAAGCTCAGCGAATTCGCACCATTCAAGAAACCGGGAAAAATAAAGTAGACGAACCTTTTGAAGATGCGTTTATGGCGATTGTGAATTACTGTGTCATGGCTATCATTCAATTGCGTCTTCCCGCAGAAATTGGAAAAACCGAATTGGATTCTCAGTCGGCTATCGATTGGTATGAAAAGGTAACAGGAGAGGCGTTTGAACTCATGAAAGCGAAAAATCATGATTATGGTGAAGCGTGGAGGGATATGAGGGTAAGCTCATTAACTGATTTGATTTTAACTAAAGTGTTGAGAATAAAGCAGATAGAAGATAATTCAGGGGTTACTTTGGCTAGCGAAGGGGTGGAAGGAAATTATTACGACATGATGAATTACGCTGTTTTTGCCCTGATTCACCTCGAAGAGTTAAAATAACGTTAAATAATTTTTTGACTCATTCTTACCCTTTATTTTTGAAGAACTAAATCGATAATCATGGAAAAAGTAAAACAATATTTACCCTGGGCTGTAAGGATAATACTTTCAGGATTTTTCTTTCTATCTGCAGCTGCTAAATTGTACCCTTCTCCCGTTTTGGCCATAACATCATTTGAAATGAAGCAATTGCTACCTTTAGGTTTCGACGAATGTTTTGCACCGTTTTTTTCTAGGTATGTTATCGCTGCAGAAATTGCGCTTGGCATAGGATTATTACAAACACACTTTTTAAAATCTATCGTAATACCTGCAGCAACCCTAATGTTAGGTGTTTTTTCAATTCATCTTGCTATTGAGATTATGAACACAGGTGGAAATTCTGGAAATTGTGGATGTTTTGGCGAATTAATTCCAATGACACCTCTTCAATCAATTTTCAAAAATATTGTATCTATTGGTTTATTGATTTATTTGTTTTTTCAAGTTAAAGACAAGGAAAAAGGACAAAATAATCCTTGGATTCTTTCCAGTATTTTTGCCTTCTCCAGTCTTTTTATGTTCGGACTAACACCAATGGAAAGTTGTAAAAAGGATTCATTTGATAGCACGAAAGTTGTGGTTGTTGAAGATGATAAGCCTGAAGATATTTTAGTTAATCAAATTAAGAAAGACACCGTAATTCAAGGTAAAGACACTACTGTAATTGTTAAAAAATTACACGAACCTACACCCGTAGTTTCTCAATTTTCTGCGGCTATTCCAAATATTGATAAAGGGTTAAAACTATTGTGTTTCTTTTCACCAACTTGTGATCATTGCCAAGGAGCAGGAAAGGATATCGTTGCAGTTTTAGCGAAGTCAAATGTTAAACCAAAAGTTCATATTGCCTTTCAAGAAGAACCGGAGGAAGTACCCAATTTCTTTAAAATTATTGGAAGAGAATTTAATCACCAAGTCTTTGAAATTCGACAATTTATGAAGGTATTTGGTTTGTCTAATGACGTTCCTGGTGTGGTGTTGATGTGGAACGGAAACATAATAAAATTTTATCAAGGTTCAGGCGATGCAGCATTTTCAAAGGAAAAGCTTATTAAAGATTTAAAGGATATCGAAAATAAGTTAAAGCAGTAGTCTGTTGAAAACTTGGTAAAATCATAAACGTTCATCTTTTCAATTATCCTTAATTTAGGGTATGAGAAAAAAAATGGTAGCTGCAAATTGGAAAATGAATCTTCTCCAATCCGATGCACTTAGTTTTCTGAAAACGTTAACAAGTAATGATTTATCTAAATTCCCACAACTGGATGTTGTCATTTTTCCTACTTCTATTTTCTTGGAAAAAATGATTAATGAGTATGTCGGGAAGTTAGGCATTGGAGCTCAAAATTTTTATTACGAAGAGCGAGGCGCATACACCGGAGAAATAAGTTTAGATCAACTCAAATCTATAAATTGTTCTTATGTTCTCATTGGTCATAGTGAACGCAGAACATATTTTTCTGAATCGCCAGAGATCATTCTGAATAAATTACAAGCTGCAGTTAATAAGGAATTCAATTCCGTACTTTGCATCGGCGAAAGTATCTCTGTTCGAAATTCTGCTATTCATTTGTCATTTTTAGAAGATCAATTAAACGAGTCTATCGGCATGCTCGAAGAAAATGACATTAAATCAATTTCCATTGCATATGAGCCTGTTTGGGCAATAGGAACTGGTCTTACTGCTAGCGTTGAACAAGTCAATGAGGTGCATAATTTTATTCGGTCGTTCCTCGTTGATCGTTTTCCAAATTTAGGGAATGACGTTAGAATTTTGTACGGCGGAAGTTGTAACGAACAAAATGCAAAGGAGTTATTTTCATGTCAAAATGTAGATGGAGGCCTAATTGGTGGAGCATCTCTAGATAGTGATAAATTCTACCAAATAATTCAAGCAGCCAATGAAGTATCTCGAATTGAGTATTGACGTAATTCCACGAGAACCATGGAATGAGATTTTTATTTCTGATCTGTCGGAAGCAGGTTTTGAAAGTTTTCAAGAAGATGAAGAAGGGTGTCTAAAAGCATACATACAAGAAATGTATTACAATGAATCGCATGTGACTAATTTGTTCAATCAGAGGAAAAAACAAATTGACTTCACTCATAAAATCCAACTTCTCGAAGAGCAAAATTGGAACGCAGAATGGGAGTCTCAATTTGAACCGGTGCTTGTTGACGATAAATTAGAAATAATCGCACCGTTTCATAAATCTATTTTGAAGCAGGGTTTATCCATTGTCATTGAACCTAAGATGACATTCGGTACAGGCCATCATCAAACTACCTATCTCATTTGTTCTTATTTATTGAATTTCCCTCCTAAAAATTTAGATGTATTAGATATGGGAACAGGGACAGGAGTCCTTGCAATTTTGACAGAGCTTCTGGAAGCAAGAATGATTAAAGCAGTAGAGATTGAAGAGTGGTCGGTGGAAAATGCTATTGAGAATGTGCAACGGAATAACTGTTCGCGCATCGAGGTTTTAAAAGGTTCTAAGGAACAAATTCCGAATATTCAATTTGATTTAATTCTTGCAAACATCAATAAAAACGTATTACGAGATCAATTCCCAAGCTATTCAACGCACATGAAATTAGGTGGAAGTCTTTTAATTTCGGGATTCTTCACAACAGATGATGAAGAATTGATTCAATTAGCGAATAAAAATGATTTTAAATTTCATTCTCGCAATGAAAAAGACGGATGGTCTATGCTTCAATTTGTAAAATTATGAAAATAGCAATATTACTCTTAATATTGACGTCAGTGTCAATTCTTAATGCCCAATCTTTTACGAAAGACAAAGAGAAATTTAATAAAGATTGGAGCAAATTTCCACTAGAGAGTAAGGCAAGTGAGTTTTGTAAAAAAGATCTTGAGGACTTATTAAAATCACCTCAACTTTCTGATTCAAAATTTTCTAAAATGGTGGATGGATGTAATAGCCTAGAGAAAAAAGGAGTTTCTGCAAATCCTGATATTTTCAATTACATGATTTCATTTTTATTTCAAAATGTAAATAAGTTTGATACTGAATTTAATCAGCAATGGGGTGAAATATTCGCTGAAATCCAAGAGAAACAACCTGATCAACTTAGTGATTTTTTACTCTTTTCTTCAAATTTATTTCGGTATAAGGCACTTACAAGAGACGCAAATTATGGTTGGTACTTTCAAAAGGGAGAATTTGAATGGCTTCGTGATAAAAAATTACAATTAAACTGCAAAAATGGGGATTTAATTTGTTTTGTTCCTATTCGCGGAACCAATGGTGATTCACTAAATATAAAATCAACAAATGGTATTTTTGAAATATCCTCAAAACGTTGGGAGGGTAGGGGTGGACTTATCACATGGGAGAAAGTAAAGATTAACAAGGACGAGACCTTTGCCAATTTGAAAGGTTATAAAGCGGATTTCAATAAAACGGTTTTGAAGGCAGATTCAGTTGCACTTACAACGCCATATTTTCAACAACCTATTTTAGGAAAGCTAACGGATAAAACTATTTTAGATTTATCGGAAGGAGAAAAGGTTCCGCAATTCGTTTCCTATGAGAAACGACTAAAGATTCCCAATTTAAGAAAAAATGTTGATTACGATGGTAGTTTTACGCTTGAAGGCGACGAGTTTGTGGGTAAAGGAGTGGAAGGTAAACCGGCTAAAATGCTTTTCAAGGTCGCAGGTAAAACTCAAGTGGAAGTCTCATCTTTAGAGTATCAAATATCACCTAAAAGTATTTTGTCGAAAGAAAGCTCATTGAAATTAATTTATAAAAATGGCGACTCTTTAACTTTACAAAAAGGTTTTTTAACGTATGATTTGACACAAGAAGAATTAAAGATTACAGCTGCAAATGTTGGGGGAATTAATGTTCCGTTTTGGGATAGCTACTTTAATTTATATGTTAAAGCACCAATATTAGTATGGAGCAGTATAAAAAATTTGGCGTATTACACCTTTGATGTCGGAACGTCCCAAGAGCAGAAATATGCTGTTTTTGAATCCAAAGATAATTTCGATGGTAAACTATATGCCAAGTACAAGCCAGCAAATGCCGAACATCCGTTCCAACTCATAGCGAAAAAAGCAATTTCAGCAGGTAGAATGGAATTTGGTGAAGGTGAATTGGCTTCTGCTATGAATAGAATAGTGGAACAAATTAAACCCCTCATGGTCGATATGATGTCAGATGGTTTTGTTCAATACAACGGAATAACCAAAAAAATTAAGGTAGAGCAAAAACTAATCGATTATGTTATGTCTCAAAATGGCGAGAAAGATTACGACAACCTTTCAATTACATCAGATTTCCGACCCATTAAAATTCCTTTTTCTGATGAAGACCTGCAAAATAATCCTGAATTACAACTTGAAAAGAAGAGGATTCAAGATCGAAATAAAACACGTCAGCTTTCAATCGCATTTGCGAGAATTAAAATTGATGAATTAGAAATGAAAATTAGTGAAGTGGATCAAGTTACTTTTTCTGAAAGTCAAAATGTTATTGCGTTTTGTGACTCTTCTAAATTGACAATAAAGAAAAATAGAGATATGTATTTTTCGGGTTGGTTAACAGCAGGAAAAATGGACGTTTTTTGTAATAATTCCATTTTCGATTACGAAAACTTTAAAGTAAATATTCTTTCTTCGAGAGATGCCTATTTTAATTTTAAACCAATGAAAACAGAAGATGGAAATCAACCGATCGCCTCACCCTCTTCTATTAGTCATCTTACGGGAGAATTATTGATTGATTT
>CAZLVX010000043.1:13536-14980 GCA_964562965.1 uncultured Lishizhenia sp. | reverse complement strand
AAACTTTTAAGCACGGAGATCGCAACATCGCTCCGAGGAAGATCTTTGTCCTATACCGTTTATCCATTTAGCTTTTTAGAATATTTAAACGCGTTGAAAGTTCCTGTTTCCTTCAAGACCCAACAAGAGAAAAGCAGAATGATACACCACACGGAATTGTATATGCAACAAGGTGGTTTTGCCGAGACCTTGTTTTTGGATCAGCCAACGCGGGTAAAACTGTTGCAGGAATATTACAATGTGATGATGTTTCGTGATATTGTAGAGCGCTATCAAATAAGCAACATAAATGTCCTTCGCTTTTTCATCAAAAAAATATTTGCTGGAGTTACGGTTCCTTTTTCAGTGAACAAAGTCTACAACGACTTGAAATCTATGGGTTATAAAACCAGTAACAACAATTTGTATGAGTATTTAGAACACTGCCAGGCCGTTTTTCTTACCCAATCAATCGATAAATTTGATTACTCCGAAATAAAGCAAGCAAAAAGCGAGAAAAAGCTCTACACAATCGATACGGGTTTTCTTTCAGCAATCGATTTTCCGGCGTCAAAGAATTGGGGAAAGCTTTTTGAAAACATGGTTTTTATGGAGTTCAATAAGAATGGAAAACGACTCACGTACTTCAAAACACGCTACGAATGCGATTTTATCTTAGAGGAGGAAGGTGAATTTTACCCCATACAAGTTTCGTATCGTTTGACTGAGTCAGAAACCAGAAAAAGGGAATTTCGTGGTCTGATAGAAGCCTGTAAAACATTAGGAGTTAAAGAAGGCACCGTCATCACACTTGATCAACAAGAAATCGTTGAATTAAACGGATTTAAAATCAACATCGTTCCTTTTTACGCGTATTTTTTGCAATAACTTATCGGATGAGCGTTATAAACCCATGACCAGATAATTCATCGCCATTCAGCCCTTTTGCTTGATATTTATAAAAATATGTGCCATCGGTTACGTCATCTCCCTGAGAGGTTTTACCATCCCAAGTTCCTGTAATATCGTCAATTTTGATGATTTCATTTCCCCATCTGTTGACTATAATCACTTCTAATTCAGAGACATTTTGTGTGGAAATAAACCACTCGTCATTTGTACCATCTCCATTTGGGGTTAGTACGTTTGGCACAATCAAAATGGGTTGACCCGCTTCATTCACATTAATTAAAGTTGAAATTGAGTCAGAACAAAAACCATTAGTTGCAACCAACCAAACGGTGTAAGACCCGGGATTTAAAAATATATTAGACACATTTGACAAATCTGCTAAACTAATTTCATTTCCATCACCAAAATTCCAATCATAAGAAGTTGCGCTTGAACTGGTATTTGTGAAATTTAACGTCAATGGGGCTATTCCAGAATTTATATCTGATGAAAATTGTGCAGTTGGAACGGGAACAAGCGTTACAAGAACCGAATCAGTGGCTTCGCATCCGTT
>CAZLVX010000043.1:4918-13436 GCA_964562965.1 uncultured Lishizhenia sp. | reverse complement strand
CAGTTGGAACGGGAACAAGCGTTACAAGAACCGAATCAGTGGCTTCGCATCCGTTAGCATCCGATCCTGTGACAAAATATACTTGCGATTGGGTTGGCTGGAAAGATTGTCCATTTTGTATGCCTCCTGTCCAAGAATATTGAATACCACCACTTGCGTTTAATTGAACAGAGGAACCAGCGCAAATTGTGATATTGTTTCCTGCTTCGATTGATGGAGCGGTAAAAACCTCAACATTCATTGTGTAAACAGAAGCGCATTGCCCGGGATTTGGTGTAAATGAATATGAGTTTATTCCTGGCGTTGCCGTCGACAACATAGCCGGATTCCACGTACCTGAAATACCATTATTAGAGGTTTCGGGAAGAAGTACTTGGGCTAAAACGGCATCTTCGCAGAACGGTCCATAGGAACTAAATGTTGGAACTGTTGAAGGATTTACGGTTATTGTCATGGTTTGATTGTTCGAACATTGGCCGGGGTTTGAAACAAACACATAATTAAAAGTACCAACAGCTCCTGTATTAATACCCGGAGGCCCCCATACACCTATGATTCCCTCCAAAGATGAATTTGATAAAGATGGTGCTGTAACTCCTTGACAAAAGGGACCTAATTGAGTGAAAGTTGGTGTAATCAGCGGAGAAACTGTAATAGTCATCTGACTTGAAATAGCGCATTGACCTGGGTCTGGTGTGAACGCATATGAGGTCGTTTGCAGATTGTTAATGGCAGGCGACCAAGACCCTGTTACTCCCTCATTTGAGGTGGTAGGAAGCGAAAATGAACCTCCTTCGCAAATTGCAGCCACTTGGTTGAAGGTAGGCGAAAAACCATTTGAAACGACCACCGTCATCGTTGTGGTTGACGCACATTGTCCTGAATTTGGGGTAAATGTATAGGTTGTGGTAGATGTATTATTTATTGTAGGCGACCAAATTCCGGTAATGCTGTTAGTTGATGTTGTTGGCAAAGTAAATGATCCTCCCGAGCAAATTGGCGGTATTTGAGTGAATGTTGGAGTAATAGTAGCTGAAGTAGAATTTATAGTTACTAATACTGTATCGGTACAATTGATAGATGAAGTCACCACACAATAGTAGTTTCCTGCACAAAGATTAGAAGCTGATGCGGTATTTTGATTTATTGCATTATCCGATGCATCATACCATTGATACGAATATCCAGGAATAGATTCTGTGGCGGAAACGGTTGCAGTACCATTACATTGGCAACTTCCGGCCTCCGTAGTTGAAGAAAGAGTTGCATTTAAAGGGCCTGCGCAGTTATTCGTTAAACTTTGAATGTAAGTGGCATTCGCAGCATTGTTGGGTAAACCTGGAGTTTGATTGTCTGGTGCGGAGCAAGTTCCTGCAACCCAATTAGCCTGATTGGACGGATTGTTATCTAGGATATTAGCAAAATAATAGACTGCATTACTCGCAGTTGTTGAAAAAAAGATAATAGGATTTACACTATTGTTTACCCAACTTACACCATGGACTGGCATAGTTAAATTTGTAGCATTGTAAATTTGAAATGAATCACCACCGTTTGCCATAGAAATTGGTCCCCACAATCCTCCCGGTGACCATCCAGTGGTTGGATAAGTGCCACTTGAAGTTGTGGGAGAAACCGTTTGATGTTCAAATAAATTGGACGATATTGGTAAAACTACGGTACAATTACCATCAGTTAGGGAATTATCTACAGGCGGTAAAGCCGAATTTAAATCTTGGTCATTATAAACCAAAATCAATGTACCAACTGGAACGCAAGACCAAAAAGAATTGGTTGAAAACCTGACTGCTCCTGCTGCAATTCCAAGTCCCGATCCACCGCCACCAGAAAAATAACCATTGTTATCGTCGATTATCCAACCTCTAAGATCAAGACAGTAGTCTGAACATTGGTATGGGCTTGTGCCAGGTACAACAAGAAATTCTACGTATTCTTTGGATCCAGAAGGGCCTTGGGAAACTTCGTTTATGATAAGATTTTGAGCTTTCGCAGAAGAAATGAAAAGTAGAAATAAAAAGAAATGAGATTTCATTGAAGAGCTAATTAATTGCAAAAATCGACATTAAATATTAACAACAATTAAAACTCTTATTAATTCTTACGCAACTAGAAGTTTCTGCAACATCCACATTCGATCTCTACTTTTGAGCTTTTCATAAATTCGATTGGATAAATACTCATTTAAGGTTACTGATCCCATGGAGGTAGTAATAAAATCATGTCGATTAACATAATAGAAATAAGCTAATCTGTCATGCATGATAGGATTCTTAATTTTCAAATACGGAAGACTTGTAGGAATTGCCAATGGATTCATTATACGAACCTTAAATTCTTCTTCCGAAAACAATTGAAGTTTTTGAGCTAATTCCAATCGCGTAAAAATTTCTGGACCACCGCATTCTATATATTGTTTATCCAACGACAAACTTTCTACGAGTAATGTAGCAACATCTCCATCAAAAATTGGATTCACACGAGCAAGCCCCTCACCTACCACAATATTTTTTCCCTTTTTGGCAAGTTTCAATTGGCGTGTTAGGGAACTAAAAAGTAAAGTGGAACTTAGGATTGTATAATTGACCCCTGAATTAATCACTAAATTTTTAAACTCTTCATGACGCTTAAAATAAGACTGTTTAAGTAAACCCTTCTCGTGAAACGGTGACACAACTCCAAATTTTTTGACTTTGTACTGAATCGATTGACGTAAAATAAAATCATTCGCTTCAAAAAAATCCATTCCACCAGTTTGATCCATATTAAAGGAATGAGAAATCCTATTTCCCAATAAGGATATAACCATATCATGAGACGAAAACAAATCACTGCTTATACTTGAAATGTTTTGGTTGTCCAATTCAACGATTGTTGCCCAATATGAAAACAATTCGACAGCCTTTATTTTATCTCTTACCACAACTGTCACAGCAAACCCACGTTGAATCAACTCCCAAAATACAAACTGGCCAAGACTTCCAGTGGCTCCAAAGAGCAATACTTTTGATTTCATAGTTCTAGGTTTACTCAAATTTAGAGCTAACAAATTGTATCCACGAACTGAAACTCAATATTTAATCTACATTTAATATTTAAATCATTTTAACTTAATCAAAATGGGAGTAAATTGGCTCATGAAAAAACCATTTTTAACCTTTACATTCTGTATTCTTGTATGTTCTTTACAAGGCCAGACACAATATTTCGGACACAGAGGAGCTCGAGGTATCGCACCCGAAAACAGCATTCTTTCCTTCCAAAAAGCGTTAGAATATCCAATTAGTGGTGTAGAGTGGGATGTTGTGGTTAACAAGGATAAAGAACTTGTTATCTCACATGAACCATATTTTAAACCGAGTATTTGTCAAGCTGAAAACATTAGTGATGCTCAGCTCAAAACTTACAACATTTACCGGATGACTCAAGCAGAAATTGAAAAAATTGATTGTGGCACAAAATATAATCCCAATTTTCCTGAGCAACTTAAAACACTGTCAACTAAACCTACATTCAAGGAGGTTGTTCAACAAATAAATTTTCAGGATAAAACCATCTTATTTGAAATAAAATCCGAAAAAAAAGAATACGGCATTTCGCAACCCTTTCCAGAAGAATTTGCAAGAATAATTCTAGACGAAGTTAATTTGTCAGGGCTAAAAGAAAACATTATTTTCATGTCGTTTGATCCGAATATTTTAAACGCAATTTATGGCCAAGATTCAACTTTTCGATTCATCTACCTAACCTACAAGCCTTTCAAATCCGTAAATAAATTTTTATCGCATTGCACCTTCAAACCTTATGCTCTTGGAATGTATTTTCCAACTATCACTAAAGGTAAAGGATACGCATTAAGCAGAAAGGGAGTAAAGTTGTTTGCTTGGACCGTAAATAATAAACAACAAACATTTGATTTGATTCACAAAGGTGTTGAAGGTATTATCACCGATTTTCCTGACAGAATCAATGAAAACCTAACTAATCCTCATTAATAAATATAAGTTGAGAAGTGCTAACAAAATGGCTATAATTGAAATATTTAAAGCCAAAGTACTTCGCTTACTGTGTCGATCCATAACACAAAGTAACAAAGCATATATAAACTAATCTTAAAATATGAGTTAAAAAAAATGGGGCTTTCGCCCCATTAAAACTATGAAAATGTTACTACTTGATTACTTTAATTACCGTATCGGTCGTTACCGTGGCAATTCGAATGTAGTAAGCGCCTTTAGAAAGTTCTTGAACATCTATCTCAAGTTTCTTTTCATTAAGATCAAATTCCATTATTAATTTACCTTCTGCAGTAAACAACTGAATGGTAGCAACTTGGTCATTGTTGTTCTCAACTACCAATTTATCCACCACGGGATTCGGATAAACAACCCATCCTGACTCCTGCGCAGCAATTCCCAAACAAGGATCTGAAGTTACAACTACAGAATCTGTTGCTTGACAACCGTTTTGTGCAGTAGTAGTTACTGAATAAGTACCTCCTGTTGTTACAGAGGTGAATGGCG
The DNA here is from genome assembly GCA_964562965.1 of uncultured Lishizhenia sp. Lineage (GTDB taxonomy): Bacteria > Bacteroidota > Bacteroidia > Flavobacteriales_D > Crocinitomicaceae > UBA952. The sequence continues at coordinate 8,895 of CAZLVX010000043.1, read as the reverse complement.
TTGCGGCTCCGTTGCTCCACAGTACGGTAGCTCCATTTCCTGTCGCATTTAACGTAACCGGAAAATCATATTCACATACCGTAATATCATTTCCAGCATTGACATTTGGCGCAGTTAACACTTGAATTTGAACAGCATCCGCAGATTCACAACCATTAGAATTAATAACCGTTACGGAATATGTACCCGCTTGAGAGACTTGAATTTGTTGCGTTGTTTGTCCTGTTGACCATAGGTAGCTCAATTGATTACCTGTTGACTGTACAGCTAATGTAGTTGGTAACTCATTCGAACAAACTGATTGATCATTACCTAAATTTGCGCCTGGCAATTCGTAAACTGTAATTGTTACAGTATCACTATCAGAACATCCATTTGCATCGGATACTTCAACATAATATTCACCTGAAATAGAGGTAGATATTGATGAAGTATTATCACTTGTATTCCACAAGTATGTAAGTCCACCTGAATTTGTCGTTGAATTTACTTGAATAGGCGCTTCATTTTCACAAATTTGAATGTCACTTCCTAATGAAACTTGTGGAGCACTTGAAATCGTAACCGTAACTTGATCGGAGTTAGAACACCCGTTAGCATCTGTACCAGAAACTGTAAATGTTGTGGTTTGAGACAACAAAAACGGCTGACCATTAATCACATTATTAGACCAAGTGTAATTTACTCCACCTGTAGCTGTCAAGGTAATTTGAGCATTATCACATGAACTAAAATCACTTCCTGCATTAATTTGTGGCAATCCATTAACAATAACTAAAACAGTATCCTTTTTAGTACAACCAGTAGTTACATCCGTTCCTGTAACAATATAAACATTTGTGCTTGCAGTTGTTGCGGTTGGTATAGTAAGAGATGAAGAAGAAGAACCATTATTCCAAATATAACTGGTAGCTCCTGTTGCCGTTAACGTTACATTTGACCCACCGCATACTGTTTGATCAGCTCCAGCAGAAACGACTGGTGGTGCGATTGAAGTTACCGTTATGGAAGCTGTTGTATCTACACAACCAAGTGTTGAATTGGAAACGCGAACAGAATAGTTTCCTGCTTGATTAGCAGAATAAGAATTTGAAACTGCATTTGGAATTGAAGTTCCATTTAATAACCATTCGTAAGTTACGTTTGCTGTGTTTGTTACAGCCAATTGAGTTGTTTGATTTGGACAGATAGTTAAATCACTAGACGTAATTGGAGCGCCTGAAACTTCTGCACATGTATTAACTTGGTAAATTGACAAAGTTGAACTTACCTCATTTGCAAGAATAACAAGAGTATTCCCATTCGGAGAATCTGAAGCAGGTATAATAATAATTCCTTCTGCACCTAAATCAGGTCCACTTAAGGTCGTAGATCTGTTGTTTGCGTATCCAACAAATACCGGAGAACTAGGAATATCTACATTAAACATCATTACACCTCCAATTCTTTCGAGAGATACAAAAGCGTAAGTTGAACCATTTATTGTAGAAACTGCAACTCCTTCTGGTTCTGGACCTTTATCGTCACTTCTGTTTTTAAGTGCAGGAGCTCCCGTAGTGTTTGACGCATTGAAAATAGCTCCAAAAGTTGGGTGATTTGCAGTAATTTGTTCGATCAAATCTTTTGAATCATAAACTAAAGCACCAGTTTGCGCATTCCAAATGGAATATGAACGACCACCCATTACGTGTAATTCATCGTAATCTCCATCTCCGTCTGTATCTCCAGAATACTTCAATGCACTCAAGCGACCTAAAAACTTGTTGTTTCTCAAAATAGATTGATCAGGAAAAGCGGTTGCGTCTAAAACATTATTGAACGTTGAGGAAGAAATTCTATTGGCATCTATTACACTTCCAAATTCTCTTGAATCTCCTTCGTTTGCTGTAAATAATAATCCTTGTCCGTTGATTGATTTAAAAACCATCGCATCTGGCATGTAAGCACCTTTGATTGGTAAATTACCAGTAATTAATACCGCACCACTTTGATCGGATGCATCTAATGCATTTCCTGAAGCTCCGGAATAAGAAGAATAACCAAGTGCTGTTAATGAAACTATTGTATTAGTTGCCAAATCGATTGTAACAAGCGCATTATTTTCCTGAAGAGAAACATAGGCTTTCGAGTTATCCTCTGAAACTGCGATGTATTCCGGTTCAAAATCTTGAGCAACAGAGGCTGATGTTGAGAAAACTCGAATTCCCTGTGCACGTAACGCAGCTTCTTGACCATTGTAAGCAGTAAATCCAACATTCGTAACGTTTGCATTTGTTAATGCTGCATAACCAGGAGTTAGGTCAATAATAGAAACTGAACCAACCGGATCATTTGCATAAGTTGCATCTGGCTCACCTTCATTTGCAGTAAGAAGTTTGGTGAAATTTCTATCAAACGTTATCATATCCGGCATCGCACCAACTTCAACTTGGTTGATATAAACACCGTTTGCATCAAAAAACACTACTTTACCGTTATTTTGAGCCGGTACAGATTCGATTGCACAAGCCACAATTCCATTATGAACAACAACTGAATTAATACCTCCATAAACTGAAATATCAATTGAAGAAATAGCAACCGGTGCTGCTGGGTTAGCAAAATTCACGATATCTAATTTTCCGGCAATACTGTTAGCTATGTACAAACGATCAACGGTAGGGTCGAATGCAATAATTTCCGCTGAATTTGTTCCCGCAGTTCCGTTCGAGTACGAACTTAATAAACTTAAATTCAATTCATTCGTTGGCGTTGGCGCAACATAGTCATTATCCTTGATGAAAATAATTTGATAATTGTTTGATGCTGAAATGTTTGCGTTTACACCTGATAAAATTTTAACGACAATTCTTTCTGCTTTCTCCGCAATTGCATCGTCAATTATGGTAATAGGAAGATTAGTTACTCCATTAGTATTAGCAGGAATTGTTAATGTGTTTGACCATGTATAATCTACATTTTCAGTAGCATCAGAATAAACTGACAAACCAAACGTTAAATTAATTGCTGCTGCATTTGCATTACTGACGGTAATCGGAACATTGATTGAGCCGATATTCTCGCTGTATTGAGCAAAGTTACTAGCAGAGGCAATAGAAACATCGGCTAACCCTTGAAAAGAAACATTGTCAAAACGCCAAGTACCGGCAGTGGCAATCAACGTGGCATTCGAAGTTTGTCTAAATTCAGTGGTTGTTTGGTAATGAGCTGCTAGGATTCGAACTCCAAAATTGGCATTGTTATTTGCTCCGGTAATAGCTGAAAAATTCACTGAAATTCGTCTGTACTGATCACCAACTCCATTATTTTGGAAACGACCATTGTCTATTGTCCCGTTACAAAATGTTGTGTTGGCACTTGTCATCGTAAAATTTGTCCAAGTTGTACCATCTAAAGTATATTGAACACGAATAGTGTTTGTTGCAGTATTTGACCAACGTTGATCCCACGTAAAAAGAATATTTTGAAAACCAAGCGTTGATGCATTGTATTGAACACCGCTACTTTCATTGGTGGCGCCTGGATTAGCAGTAAAGGACCATGCTCCGGGATTGGTGCCATTTTGAGCGCCACATCCATTATTGATAATTGGATCCATTCCTGTAGCTGCATTTGCTACAACCAAAGAACCAATCACTTGAGATGTTCCTGTTCCTAAATCAGCTGTTGGACTCGGAGGAGTTCCAGTTATTGTATTGTAATTCCACAATGCAATGGTGTTTTGGGACATAACAAAAGTTAAGCACAAGGAAAAGAGTAAACTAAATAAATGTTTCATGTTTATATTTTTTTTGTGCAAATGTCTTATACACATGTAAGAAAATCATTTAGTGAATATCAATATTGAGTTACCAATAATTAAAGCATATGTTAACTGATTAACTGCATTTTAATACAATGTGTTAGGAAATTTAATTTATCGCGTTAATCACATATCAAACAAAAAAACATGAAAACTAATCTGCCTCTCCAAGCAT
>CAZLVX010000043.1:0-4818 GCA_964562965.1 uncultured Lishizhenia sp. | reverse complement strand
AATTGCGCAATTTCTCATGGGAATCAAATTAATTCGATTTCACTTCACCAACTACGTCTTTCTGCTCCGGTTCGTGTAAGAATCGCTCAATCCGAAAAAAAGAACTTTTCTTACTATATTTTAGGCGAACCCGGAATTCAAGTCAATGCTTTTCAGCAAGATCATTCTATTCGTGAAATTCCAACACTTGAACCATTCGACACATACCTAAATGCTGGACTTGGACTCACTTATTCTCGAAAATTAAAGGAAATTAAAAAAGCAGGCTACAAATTCACAGGGTTTACATTAAATGCTTCTCGCATGATTCCGTTAAATACATTTAAATTCAGTGAAAACCAAGGTTCTTTTCATCAATACCGGGCAAATATTGGATTGAAATACAGCTATCTGGAACCAAAAAAAACAAAAAAACGCTTCTTTAGGTGGTGATGGCATTTGACTTAAATCGCAAAATAGCAATCCAAAGCAATCCAAAAAGTAGCGTTGCAAAAACGAGATGCGCCGTTTGAACCAAACCTGGCATATCTGCATAAGCTAAGAGCACACCTGAAACTAATTCAATCACAAGAATTAAAAAAGCTCCTCTAATCAACTTTATTTTATCCGAAAGTTCATTTTTCCATGCCATAAACACTAAACCAACTAACACTAGCCATGAGAAACTTCGGTGTATCAAAAATGGCAATCCAAGTGAATCAACCCATTCCTCTCGAGAATAGCCTGCCTTCACCAAGGCATCAATATCTTCACGAACTTGAGTCCCGAGGAACATTTGATAAAATGTAATTAGAAATATGAGCCAAACAGAAGTCTTAACCCATTGCGGAACCAAAATCTTACGTTGCAACATCGGACTTATCCGAAACAGAATATACGTTTGAACCGCAATAATTATTAATGCCAATAACATATGAACAGTAATGGTCCAAGGCACCAAATTCGTGGCAACTACGATACTTCCGAACCAAGCCTCAATCCCCATAAGCACCAAATTCCCTAACGCTATGAGCAGCAATCCTGAATTTCGATAGGCGATAAACATCCACAAAAACGCAAGTAACATAAAATTACCTGCTAAAAAACCTAAAAGTCGGTTGATGTATTCGGTCCATGTTTTTCGCGCATTAAAACTCTCCTCGGTATAAACATCAGGGTCATTTCGTAATTGCGTGGCCTTGTCATCGAAACCTAATTTTTCTAAAAATCCTGAAAACTTTTCCACCTTCTTTTCTCTTTTTTCGAGGTATATTTCTTTATAATCTTTAGGTAAAACAGTCGAATCCGTCGGAGGAATCCATTGCCCAAAGCACTTAGGCCAATCGGGACATCCCATCCCTGAACCCGAAATGCGTACGAAACTACCCGCGATTACAACCAAATAAATGGAAACAAGCGTGATCCAGTTAAAGACAATAAATTTTGAAGAAAAATTCATGCTGCAAAATTACAAAAATCAACCTGTAAGAGCGGATTTAATTGAAGGTTAACACACAATATTGTATCTTTGTTTTTTGACGCAAATGAATTTAACAAATCTTACTGCGATCTCTCCAATCGATGGACGCTATTATTCAAAAACCAAAAGTCTTAGTCCATATTTTTCGGAATTTGGATTAATCAAGTATCGGGTACTCGTGGAAGTTGAATATTTTATTGCCCTCAGCTTTCAAGACTTAGAGGCCTTCCCTGCCCTTACCTCTAATCAAATAGACGCTTTACGTGATGTCTATCAAAAATTCTCAGAAGAAGATGCGCTTTGGATAAAAGACTCAGAAAAAATTACCAACCACGACGTCAAAGCCGTAGAATATTTTTTAAAAAACAAATTAGAATCACTTCAACTCAATGCCTATTCGGAGTTTGTACATTTCGGGCTTACTTCACAAGACATTAACAATACAGCAATTCCACTTTCCATTAAGGAGGCTGTAAATGCAGTTTATTTACCACTATTGGAGGAGATTATCATGAAGCTAAGTCAATTTGCCTCAGATTGGAAAAATATCCCGATGCTAGCAAAAACTCATGGACAACCCGCTTCCCCAACAAGATTAGGTAAAGAAATCTATGTATTTGTGGAGCGACTTAACAAACAAAAAGATCAATTAGTAAGCATCCCCTATTCTGCAAAGTTTGGAGGTGCTACTGGAAACTTCAATGCTCACCACGTCGCATACCCTGACCACAATTGGGTTTCATTTGCAAATTCCTTCGTAAACAATATCCTAGGATTAAATCGAAGTCAAACTACAACCCAAATAGAACACTACGATAATCTAGCGGCACTTTTTGATGTCTTGAAAAGAATAAATACCATCTTATTGGATCTAGACCGCGATTTTTGGACGTACATATCTATGGATTACTTCAAGCAAAAGTTGAAAGAAGGAGAAGTAGGATCTTCAGCTATGCCGCACAAGGTAAATCCCATAGATTTCGAAAATTCTGAAGGTAACATTGGAATTGCAAACGCTCTTTTTGAACATTTAGCTGCTAAATTACCTGTTTCTCGCTTGCAACGTGATTTAACAGATTCAACAGTGCTACGTACAATTGGCCTACCATTCGGTCATACACTTATTGCTTTTCACTCTTCGCTCAACGGCTTAAATAAACTGTTATTAAATGAAGATAAACTAAACGAGGATTTAGAAAATAACTGGGCTGTAGTAGCTGAAGCCATTCAAACAATTTTAAGAACTAGCGGTTATGAGAAGCCATACGAAGCGTTGAAAGGATTGACCAGAAAAAACGAAAAAGTGACGCAAGAAAGTGTACATGCTTTCATTGACACACTAAATGTTTCGGATGACCTTAAAAAGCGATTAAAAGCTATCAGTCCACAAAACTATCTCGGCATACAACTTGTTCCATAAGACATGATGCGCTTAATTCTTTTCTTTACCTTTATTTATTTTACCTCGTTCGGCCAAAATGTGTCAACTGAATGGAGTGCATTAGCGCGATCCTCAGGTTCAGTACTTAAGGTAATACCAAAAGATAGCAATACTTTCTACACCCTAAGATGGAGCGGCGGAAATGCTTTGGGTAATTATAAGTTCACGTTACATGATTTCTTGGAACAAGTTTCCGAAAAGAGAATAAAACCAATAACAGGTCAAGGTATAGGAACTTTTGAAACTGCTTTTCATGCAAATAACATGTTGTTTAGTTTTATTTCCGATAAAACAGGACCAAACAGCGAACTCTATGTGCAACCCTACCATGAAGAAATGGGAGAATCAGGATCTCCTGAATTAATTGCAAGTTATGCTAATCCAAAAATTGGAGCCAAATCAAATTTTCTAATTCAACAGTCGCTGAACAGAAAGTATTTTGGTATTATGTGGGAAATTCCTGGTAAAAGAAAGGAAAGCGATGTATATGGATATAAAATCATTGATTATTATCTTCAAACCATTTCCCAAGGTGAATATGTCATGCCCTTCGACGGTAACATGTCCACAATAAACGAATTTCACTTAACGAATGATGGAGAGTTTTTCATTAGTTTAACTGAACATCATAAACCTAACGATCGCCTTTTTACCAGAGATTACAGAAATTTCAAAGCAATACATTTATATAAAATCAAAAATGACAGCTTAAAGGAATACACGCTTGAAATAGATGACTACAGAATAGACGATATGCGCTTCAACTCCAATAATGCCAATATTGTAACCTTAACAGGAGTCTATGGACGAGGGTTAAATCAAGGAATTCAAGGAGTTTTTCAGCTTAAAATTGATACGCAAAATGACAGCATATTAAGTAAAGGATTTACTGCTTTTGATGAAAATTTATCACTTGAAAGATTTGACAATGATATCGTAATAAATAATTTCTCCAACCGAAACAATCTTAATAACAACAACAACTACACCTACGACTACCGTATGCGCGATTTATTTTTGCTAGAAGACGGAACCCTAGTAGGATCCGTTGAACAGTACTACATCTACAGAAGAGTAAATTACGACAATAGATCAGGATTAAGTTCTACCGTTTATTATTACTATTACGACGATATAATTGCCTTTAAGATTGGATTGAATGGAAAGTTTGAATGGCAAAAGCGTATTGAAAAATCCCAAGTATCAATTAATGATAATGGCCCTTACAGTTCGTACGCCAGTTATTGTGACGGAAAAAAACTATGTTTCTTGTTCAATGATAACATTAAAAATTATGCTGAAGATGGTCTATTTAATAAAGATGGAGAGCGCGTTTACGCCCTTAATTTATCTGTGAGACGCAATGTAGCTGCCACAAGCGAAATTGACATTCAGAATGGTAATGTACTTCGAAAAACTCTGTTTACAAGAAAAGATTTGAAATCCTTGATTGTTCCTAAAATGTTTGAACTCGATCAAAAAAATAAACTGCTGTTTCTATACGCTGTAAATGGTTTTAACGAAAGATTCGGAATAATAAAGTACTAATGAAACTTCTTCTTCAATTTATTCTTTCATTGGTTCTGGTATCTTGTATTCAAGAGACAAAGAATAAATCCGTTACAGAAAATCTTTCTGATCCTTTCCTCGATGATCACAGTTATTCGAATTTGAACGAGATAAAAACACGGCATCTACATTTGGAATTGGATGTTAATTTTAAAAGCAAGAAAATTTTTGGAGTCGCAAGACATAGAATGCTCAATTTAAACAATGCTGATACGGCAATATTTGATATTAAAGGGATTGAAATTCAAAAGGTTACAACAGGTGAGAAAAACGCCGAAAATGAAGCAGATTTTGTCATTGGAAAATACGATAAAGACTCAATTCTTGGTCAACCGCTTTTAGTGAAAAT
>CAZLVX010000042.1:11052-15068 GCA_964562965.1 uncultured Lishizhenia sp. | reverse complement strand
TTTTTTTTATGGAATAAGTTCAAGATCTACTTGCCGTTTTCTTGGATTAACCTCGAAAATTCTCACCTTGACTTTATCACCAAAATTAAACTCCTTCTTGTTTTTAGCTCCAATAATCCTGTATTTTTCCGCATCAAAGTAATAACGGTCTCCTGGTATTTGATTCATTGGTACCATTCCTTCACAATGATTGTCGTCCATTCTTACAAACATCCCGTGTTCTGCGATACCGGAAATAGTACCTTGAAATTCTTCACCCACGTGCTCGTGTAAGTATAGGGTTTGAAAATACTTGGTAGATTCCCTTTCAGCATCTGCTGCTTTGCGTTCATTTTTTGAAATGCGTTTGCAAACATCCGATAATTCACTTCCGTATCTGTGTTTTTTATCCGTTAACTCTGTTTGAAGAATGCGATGCACAACAAGATCAGCATAACGTCGAATAGGAGATGTAAAGTGCGTGTAATATTCGAAAGCTAAACCGTAATGACCAATATTTTCTGTCTCGTAGGTAGCTTTAGCCATACTGCGAATGGCCATCGTTTGAACCAGTGAGAACTCATTTTCCTCTCTTAATGAATCAAATAAACTATTCAAGTTTTTGGCAATATTTCGTGAATCAGACAAATCTATTTTATGGCCAAACTTTTCAATAAATACAGCAAACATGGCCATTTTCTCTGGATCAGGTTGGTCGTGTACACGATAAACCATGGGAATGGTGTCGCGATCTTTCATTGGTTTTGAGAGAAAAGTAGCGATAGTTCGATTTGCCAAAAGCATAAATTCCTCTATTAACTTATGCGCATCTTTGGATGTTTTTATTAGAACTTGAATTGGAAAACCTTTATCGTCAAGTTTAAATCGCATTTCTTCTGACTCTATACTCAACGCCCCTTTTTTCAATCTTTTGGAGCGATAGGTTTTTGCAATCCCATCAATTTTTCTTAAAACCTTTTCATGATCACCAGTTTTGCCTTCCAAAATTTCTTGAACTTCTTCGTAGGAATATCTTCGGTCAGAATGAATAACGGTTTTACCAAACCATTCATTCACCACGTTGCCGTCTAGAGTCATTTCAAATAACACCGAAAATGCATATTTATCTTCATTTGGGCGCAGGGAACAAGCAATATTTGAAAGTTGCTCAGGCAACATCGGAATTACTCTATCGACCAAATAAACAGAATTTGAGCGCATCAACGCTTCTTTATCCATAGCCGTTCCTGGACGAACATAATGACTGACATCGGCAATATGCACCCCTATCTCGATATTTCCATTTTGCAATTCCCGATAGGAAATTGCATCGTCAAAATCTTTTGCATCAACAGGGTCTATTGTAAACGTTAAAATATCTCTAAGGTCTTTTCTTTTTGATATTTCTTGTGGGTCTAATTCTATCGGTATGTGCTCGGCCTCTGACATTACCTCGTCCGGAAACACCGGGTTTATACCTTGGCTGTATAAAATGGATAACATTTCCGCATCATTAGAACCAGGCATGCCCAAAACTGCGATAACTTCACCATATGGCATTTCGGATGATTTAGGCCAAACTGTAATTTTTACCAATACTTTTTCACCATTTCTAGCCCCATTCAATTGCTCTTTTGAAATGTATACTTGAATGCCAGAACGGTGATTATCTGGAATTAGTAATGCATATCTGTCCTGCATTTTAAGCGTTCCAACAAATTGAGTGCGTTCTCGTTCTAAAATTGATATTATTGCTCCTTCGTCGCGCTGAGTTCCTTCTTTAAAAATTCTGAGCTTAACCAAATCACCATTTATCGCCTGTCCAACATTCTGAGGAGCTATAAACACATCCTTTTCACGTCCTTCAATCGTGACAAAAGCAGCTCCTCTTTGCGTCATTTGTACTTTTCCTTGAAGGGAAGATTCGGTAGAAGAAAGTTTAAAAGTAAAGTGATTGGATCTAGAGATTAATTTATTTGCACATAAATTCTGCAAAGCCTCGAAGACAACTTGACGAGAAGCAGGATCTTTAGCGTCAATTAAATAACAAACTTGCTTGTGAGTTAATTCCGAGTCAGGATTTTTCTCGAATACTTTAATTATTAAGGAAACAACAGCATTTCTTTTGAATGTGGGATTTGCTCCTTGTTTAGGTTGCTTTTTGTTCTTTTTGGACATGCTTTACGAAAGTAGTAAAAAGCATGATTAAAAGATGTAGTGTTAACCTTATTTAATGATTAACTTTTTGGAAAAAGGCTTTGAACCTGAAATTTCAATTGTAACAAAGTATATTCCCGGCTTAAAATCATTTACGTTTAACTTCTTGGAACCATAAATCTGTTCTTTGATAACTAAAGAACCAAACGAATCAACAATTTTACATTGAGCAGATTCAGCGTTCGCTAAGGTAATTGAAATGTAATCACTTGCCGGATTGGGAGTAATTGAAACTGAAGGCTCTTGTTTAACTGGCTTTATCGAGGCAGTATAGTCCACAACTAGATCAACAGAGTCAGAATAAACATTTGACCCGGCTTGCGAAATATAATATCGGTAATGCGCCTGACCACTAGTTAAATCTTCAGGATTAATTTGCGGCTTCATTTTACCGTATTCGCCATCATTGATGGTAAATAACACGGCTTGAGAAGCTGGAGAAGTCCAAGTATCATAGTTCATTTGAGTGGAAGAATAACATGTCCCACCGAAAGGATCAGTTGCGTGACCCCAGCACAATCCATCTGCCCAACCAGAAGGAACGCTTAATCTTTTACGAGTGATAACCCACTGTTTGGCGCTTCCCGTGTTATTGTAGACATCGAATAAAACATCGAAAACATCATAAGATGGAGCGGTTACTGTATGAGTTGCTCCAGAAATATCGGCAGTTTGACCATCAACTTTTATGGAGATTCCATCCTGTGAAAAGCTTGTAAATGTTGAGATAAATAGTGCGCTTACGAAGTATAATTTTTTCATTCTAGCCTAGATTAATTATCAAATATACCGAAAGTCTCGGTTACTTTCAAATTTTGAGCCAATTTTTTTAGCTATTTATTTTTTCCTACCTTTGATTTCGGCAAGATTTTTGAATTTGCCATACATTTTAATTCTAAACTATGAAAATATTCTATTTCGCTTCATTTTTTTTCCTTTTGAGTTCCTTCTCCAATGCTCAAAAAGTAGCTGCTGTCAAATTAAAAGATCTTAAAGGAAAAACATACAACACTGCTGAACTTGGTTTCGATGGACCTGTTGTTATTAGTTTTTGGGCTACTTGGTGTTCTCCTTGTAAAAAAGAATTGAACACCATACATGAATTATACGAAGATTGGCAAGCTGAAACTGGAGTAAAACTTGTAGCAGTATCAATTGACGATGAAAAAACAAAAAGTCAAGTACCTACTTACGTTAATGGAAAAGCATGGGAATACCTTGTATTACTGGACCCTAATGGAGATTTCAAACGAGCAATGGGCGTAAATAATGTCCCACATACCTTTTTGTTGGATAAAGACGGAAATATTGTTTACACGCACAACAACTATGCTCCGGGCGATGAAGAAAAATTATACCAGGAGATTAAAAAATTGAGCGGTAAATAGTATGAAATACCTTTGTTTCCTTTTGGGATTCATTATTTCCGTATCGGCACACTCTCAAGGCGAATTAACAGGAAATATAGAGAGTACCTTTCAATACTTGAATGAAGACACGCTTATTGGCGCCAATCAACCGGCTCAGAAAGGACTTATCAATTCATACATGAATGTATTTTACACGCAAGGTAAATTTAAAGCCGGACTGCGTCTTGAATCATATTTGCCGAGAATTCAAGGGTATCCGAACCGTTTTGATGGAACAGGATTGGGTATGCGTTACGTAGGTTACAGCGATGAATTTGTGGATGTAACACTTGGCTCATTTTACGAACAGTTTGGTTCGGGTCTTTCTTTTCGCGCCTATGAAGATCGTGCGCTTGGTTATGATAATTTAATGGACGGAGCACGTTTAATTGTTCGCCCGAAAAAAGGGAT
>CAZLVX010000042.1:0-10952 GCA_964562965.1 uncultured Lishizhenia sp. | reverse complement strand
TACAATTTCGGGCACGCTGCAATTTTTAATTTAGGTTATAATCAAAAAGGATTAGGTATTTTACTTTCAGGAAAATCTGTTGATAACATGAGCTTTCGATCAGATCGCACAAAGGACTTACAAGACGTTTTCATCAATTACTTACCTGCTTTAAATAAAACACACACATACAATCTAGTTGCTACGTTATATCCATACGCCACCCAGCCATTGGGAGAAGTTGCATACCAAGCAGAGGTGTTGTACACATTTAAAAAGGGCACTCCATTAGGAGGGAAGTATGGCACATCGCTAAATGCAAATTTTTCAACGACATACAGGCCAAAACATTTTTTAGATAACATCAATTTACTCGATTCTTCACGAGTAGTTTATGAAAGTAGGCCTTTTGTGATGAGTGATAGTCTGTACTGGAGAGATATTAACGTGAACCTTACCAAAAAAATAAACAAAAAGCTTAGTTTGATATTCAGTTATTTTAACATCAACATTAATAATGACGTTGCAAAAATCTCTAACGATGCATTAGGAATAATTAGAGCTCATATTGGCGTCATAGAAGCGTCTTATAAAATAAACAAGAAACACGCTATTCGTACTGAATTACAAGGATTGATAGTTGAGCCGAAAAATGGTCAACCGAACGACAAAGGAGATTGGGCTACCGTTCTTGTTGAATATACAGTTTCGCCTCATTGGTCTTTTGGATTTATGGATCAATATAACTATGGAAATCCAAGAGAAGAACTTCGTGTTCATTATCCAATTGTGACATTTGGATACGTGAAAGATGCTACACGATTTATGATTTACTATGGACGACAACGTGCTGGATTGTTTTGTGTTGGTGGTGTTTGTCGATTTGTTCCTGCATCGAATGGTTTAACTTTAAGTTTCACACAAAGTTTTTAATGAAATGAAGTATTTTCTAGTTATAATTTTAGGTTATATTATTTTTTTAAGCACTTCCTGTGATCGCGTAGAAAATCCATATCCGCCAACTGTTCAAACAGATCTTGACACCACCCTATACCCAGGTAATTGGAGTGATTATGTGGCAAACGAATGGCCAGTTTTCACACCAAATACCAATGTGCTTCGCAATGTGTTAATTGAGGATTTTACGGGACATCAATGTGTTTTTTGCCCTGCAGCAGCAGATTTAGCCCACGCTTTGCACGAATCAAATCCATCTCGTGTTTTTACCGCTTCTATTCATTCTGGACCAACAGGAATGGGTGATTTTCAAGTTGTTTCTCTGCCAAACTACCCTACAGACTTCACTAATACTCAAGGATTGGAAATTGGCACCTATTTCGGAACCAACGATGGTGGATTTATCGGAAATCCGAGAGGCACTGTAAACAGATATAACAATGGTTACATTTTCCAAAGTCCTGCTCAGTGGTCTTCAATGATGAACGACCAACTTGCGCAAAATGAATTGAAAGTGAACATACAGTCAGCGTTAAATTATTACCCTTCCACAAAAGGAGCTTTCCTGCATGTTGAAGTTGAAAAATTGGATCAAAATCTTACGAATGAATTAGGAGTAGTTGTGTATTTACTTGAAGATTCATTGGTTGGAGATCAAAAAATGAGTGATAATTCACACAATAGTAGTTATGTGCATCGCGATATTCACAGAGGAAATATTGATGGTCAAACCTTTGGAAGAGTGCTCGGACCTGATGCGCTTATTGGAAATAAATATTATGTAAACTATAGTTTTTTGGTTCCCAATCAGTTGGATGGAAATTTCAATGCTGAAAACATGCACCTTCTCGTTTATGTTTACGATCGTACAACTTGGGAAATTTATCAAGTAATAAAGCAAGATATTATTCAATAAGCGCACGATTTCGTATATTTGGATAATTCAAACGTATGGCACTTAGACAGCAATTAGCGCAAAAATTAGAACAACGCCTTTCGCCTCAACAAATTCAACTTATGAAATTGTTGCAGGTGCCAACTATGGAACTTGATCAGCGTATTAAACAGGAAATTGAAGAAAACCCGGCACTGGAAGAAGGAGGTGAAGATCAAGAAGATGAATTCGACAACCAAGAGGAATTTGACGACGACGACGACCAAGAAGAATTTGACCTTTCTGATTATTTAGACGACGATGTTGCTGATTATAAAACACAAGCAAACAATCACTCAAAAGATGAGGAGGAGCGCGTAATACCGCTTTCTGGGGAACAATCCTTTCAAGAAAAACTGACAGAACAACTCAATCTGCTAGATCTTGACGACAGACAATTTATCATCGCAGATATAATAATCGGCAACTTAGATGAATCCGGCTACCTCAATCGCGACCTGGAAGCTATCGTAGATGATATTGCATTTTCGATGAATCTGTCGGTTACAGAAGATGAAGTATTAGAAATATTATCACTTGTTCAAGAGCTAGACCCTGCCGGTGTTGGTGCAAGAAATTTGCAAGAATGTTTGTTGCTTCAGTTGCGAAGAAAACAAGATGGTGATATTGTAAGGTTTACTGCACTTAAAATTTTGGAAGATTTCTTTGAAGAGTTTACTAAAAAACACTACGAACGTATTGCAAAAAAACTTGAAATTGAAGAAAATGATCTAAAAGATGCTTTGGATGAAATTTTGAAACTCAATCCAAAACCAGGAGGAGCCAGTAGGGAATCTGCAAAAAATTACCAGCAAATTATTCCTGACTTCATGTTATTTGAATCAGATGGCCGGATTGAATTATCCTTAAATGGAAGAAATGCGCCTGAATTAAAGGTCAGCAAAGATTATGAAACGATGTTACGTAAATATGCAGAAGGTGCTAAATCTTCAAAAGCAGACAAAGATGCTTTAACATTTGTTCGTCAGAAGCTAGACAGCGCCAAATGGTTTATTGATGCTATTAAGCAACGACAACAAACGCTGTTACTCACCATGAATGCCATCATGAATTATCAAAAGCCTTATTTTCTCTCTGGTGATGAAACTAAGTTAAGGCCAATGATACTGAAAGATATTGCCGATATTGTAGGCCTAGATATTTCAACTGTTTCTCGCGTAGCAAATAGTAAATATGTTCAGACGAATTTCGGGATTTACCCATTAAAGTATTTCTTCTCTGAGTCATTGTCAACTGATTCCGGCGAGGAAGTAAGCACGCGAGAAGTGAAAAAAATTCTCTCGGATGCCATTGAAAATGAAGATAAAAAGAATCCATTAACAGATGAGAAATTAATGGACTTGCTAAATGAGAAAGGCTATAATATTGCCAGAAGAACCGTTGCAAAGTACCGAGAGCAATTGAATTTACCGGTAGCGAGAATGAGAAAAGCACTTTAGTATATGCAGCTAACTGCAAAACTTATTTCTTGGTTGTTTCTCCCTTTTTTAACTCCGTTATACGGTTTGTGGTTAACGCTGTATTTACCCGCTGAAGAGGTAATGGTTGATACGAAATCTCTTTACTTACTTCCTCCGCAAATCAAAAAAGTTATTATCGGAATATTTTTCATTTTTGCTGTCTTGGCTCCTGCCATCTCATATTATACTTTATACCGAAGGAAACTTATTTCTTCTATCGAAATGGACGATAAAGAGGAGCGCAATGCCCCGTTATTTATCATGTTCGCTTATTGTATGGTCATGTACACTTTGTTCTGGTATAAAGACCCTCAACATCTTCTACCAAGTTATGTGAATTCCTTACCCTTGACGGGTGCTGCTGTAGCACTAACATTTGCTTTAATAAATAACTGGACTAAAATCTCCTTACATGCCGGTGGAGCGGGTATATTGGTGGGTTATTTGGTGGCGTTTCAAGCTAATCATATACAATCTTCTGTTGAACCTGTATTAATTAGCGTATTGCTTTCTGGACTCATCATGAGCTCTCGGTATATCCTAAACAAACATACCTTGATGCAACTTAATATTGGCTGGGCAGTAGCAGCGGTATTTTCATTTTTATTGAACTATTTTTATCCCTTATTTATAAAATGAAACTTTTGTGTTTTTTTGTATTACTTGTTGTGTACTCTTGTTCGTTTTTAGATAAGGAAAGAAAGGAGTACTTTAATCAGCTAGACCAACTTGAAAGTGAAATTAATGCCTTGGAGAGTAAATTGCTTTCTAATGAAATTGACACCTTGGCAGCACTACAGTTGGCAACAAATTCTGTAGAGTTACGCATTAAAAACTACCTAGTATTGGATACCATTAATATGCCCTTAGCAAAAAAACTGAACGAATATAAAGTGATGAGGCGTGCCTTAGGTCCATTAGGCGCTCAATTTCAAAAAGGTAAAAAATCGTTGGGAGAAGAACGCGAGACCTTAAAAAAACTTAGAACTGATATTGAAAATGGAAGTGGGGAAAGAGAAAAATACGGAGATTACATTTCCTTCGAAAGAGAAAAGGTTAAAAAAATTAGCATACTTATTGATGATTATGTCAAGCAGAAAAATAAGAACATGAATACGTTCCTTACCCTACATCCAGAATTAAATGAATTTTCACTTTCCCTGTTGACAAAAAAATGATACCTGCTGAAGTTAGAGTTTTGTTGGTAATTTTATTCTTAGGGTTTTCTTCCTCAAGCATTGCACAGCCTGCAGGTCAAAACGACCTACAATTAGCACAGTATTATTATTCGAATGGAGATTTTGAGAAGGCAACAACTTATTACGAAAAGTTATATGCCAAAGATCCGTCAAAACAAGTATTTCTTCGATATGTAGATTGTCTAATGCAATCTAAACAATATAAAACCATTGAAAAAATTTACAAACGTCAAATTAACTCGAACAGACAAGATTTTGACCTTCACGTATCATTCGGACAATTTTATGAGGATATCGGAGAGCTAGAAAAATCAACCAATATTTACGAAAATCTAATTAAAAATTTACCTCCCTCCCCAACAAAAATCATTGAATTATACCGATCATTCCTCTCTAGAAAAAAATTAGACTTAGCTTTCGATTGCCTCAAGAAAGGAAAGAAAATTACGTCTTCCGGTTTCGAACTTCAGTTTTCAGAACTACATTTTTTGAGAGGTGAAAAAAAGGAAATGATTGAAGTACTTGTGGTTTTTTTAGGTCAGAATCCCGAGATGCTCGACAACGTGCAACAATTACTGGCAAGCAAATTAAATCTTGAAGATCAGTCGAGTGCTGATTATTTAATAACAAAAGAAATTTTAGTTACGGCGGCTCAAAAGTCAAATTCTCCTTTAATAATTTCAGAACTAGTAACCTGGTTGTTCATACAATCCAAGAATTTCTCCGCTGCATACAATCAAACTGTTTCCTTAGAAAAACGACTTGGTGGAGATGGATATCGAATTTATGATTTAGCGTTAATTTGTATGGAAAATAAAGCATACGAAGCGGCTCGAAAATGTTATACCTACATATTAAATCAACCAAACTCCGAGTATATTATTGACGCTCAACGAGGTTTGCTAAATGCTCGATATCTCGAAATTACAACGAATCGAAATTACAACGAACAGGAAATTTCTGCCACTATTTTTGAATACGAACAGGCCTTAAGTAAGTATGGTAGGCAAGTAAAGACGCACTCAATAATTATAGAATTATCGCATATTTTGGCATATTATGCTAATAAATCAACATCTGCCATAAGCCTATTAAAAGAAGCTTTAGCAATTTCAGGATTAACAGATATGCAGAAAGCTCAACTAAAAATGCAACTTGCAGACATATATGTTTTAAGCGATGATATTTGGGAAGCCTCGCTTTTATATATGCAAATCGATAAGGATTTTAAATTTGAAGCAATTGGAAATGAAGCAAAGTATAAAAATGCCAGGATCTTTTATTACGATGGAGAATTTAATTATGCTCAGGCCCAGTTGGATGTGTTGAAAGAATCAACATCTAAATTGATAGCGAACGATGCCATTCAACTTTCGGTAACGATTACCGATAATTTTGGTTTAGACAGTAATTTTCAAGCCATGTTTTGGTTTGCAAAGTCTGAACTTCTCATTGAACAGCACAAATACAACGAGGCATTTCAATTAATGGACAGTATTCGCATCAACTTTCCTTATCATTCATTGGTCGACGAAATGATGATGCGTAAGGGAAAAGCAATGGAAATGCAAGGAAAATGGCTAGATGCGATTGCATATTACGAAGATGTGTTGAAATTTCACCCTAAGGACATTCTAGCTGATGATGCGCTATTCCGCATCGGGGATATTAAAGAAAACATATTGTCGGAAAAAGAACAAGCGCTTGAAATTTACAAGCGCTTGTTAATGGATTATAAATCGAGTTTATTTGGTGCTGAAGCAAGAAAACGTGTTCGAGCTATACGAGGCGACCAATTTATAGACGACGATCTTTGATTAAAGATTAGGCATTTCCCGCGTAAAGGATGGTATTCCCGTAACGTCCATACCTGTTATCAATAAGTGAATGTCGTGGGTTCCTTCATAGGTGACGACAGATTCTAAGTTTGCCATATGTCGCATCATAGAATATTCACTCGTAATTCCCATTCCGCCATGAATTTGTCTAGCTTCACGTGCTATGTTCAAGGCAATCTCTACGTTGTTTCTTTTCGCCATTGAAATTTGAGCAGATGTTGCTTTTCCTTCGTTTCTGAGTTGACCAAGTCGCAAAGTTAACAACTGAGCTTTCGTAATCTCAGTAATCATTTCAGCCAATTTTTTCTGAATTAATTGAAACGCGCCTATTGGAACATTAAATTGAGTTCGTTCCTTGGAATAACGCAGCGCTTGATCATAACAATCCATTGCAGCACCTAAGGCTCCCCACGCAATTCCAAAACGTGCAGAATCCAAACAGCTTAAAGGGGCACCAAGACCAGTTCTTCCGGGAAGAATATTACTTTTAGGCACTTTGACATCTACAAAAATAAGTTCTCCAGTAGCTGAAGCTCGCAGTGACAATTTGCCGTGCATTTCTGGTGTCGAGAAACCTTCCATCCCCCGTTCTACAACCAATCCATGAATTCTCCCTGCTTCATCTTTAGCCCAAACAACAGCAATGTGCGCGAAAGGAGCATTTGAAATCCACATTTTTGCACCATTCAAGATAACATGGTCGCCTGCGTCTTTAAAATTAGTAATCATACCGCCTGGGTTAGAGCCGTGATCTGGTTCAGTTAAACCAAAACAACCCATCATTTCTCCAGTCGCTAATTTTGGAAGGTATTTCTTCTTTTGTTCTTCTGAGCCATATTTCCAAATTGGATACATCACCAAAGAGGACTGAACTGAAGCTGTTGAACGCAATCCTGAATCACAGCGCTCTAATTCCTGCATTATTAATCCATAAGATATTTGGTCCAAACCAGGTCCTCCATATTCTTCAGGAATGTAAGGGCCAAACGCACCGATTTCTCCAAGACCTTTCAGCAAGTGCATTGGAAATGTAGCGTTTTCGTAGTGCTCATCAATGATTGGAGACACTTCTTTTTTTACCCAAGCACGCGCAGCATCCCGCACTAATTTGTGCTCATCGGATAACAAATCGTCCATGTTGTAATAATCAGGGTGAACATATTGATCAGTTCTCATAACTTTATTATTTTGACTGCAAAAATAAGCATAAAGTCAATGACAAGCCATCGTATTTCTTATTATTTTCGTGCACATGATTTGGTTGTCTGTACAGTTTTACTCGTTAGACTTGGTGTTGCATGAACGCAATACTGGAACAACCTCTGCCGTACTTTTTGCCGTACTATTTGGATTTTTGCTAATCGGTCTGGCTCGACTAAGTTACCCGAATCTATTTAGCATACTACTTAAAAACTTCATCCGAATGAAACCAATTGACAATTCATTTGGAGAAGATATAAAAATCAGCATTGGAACTAGTTTACTTTTGAATGTCAACTTTGTTTTTAGTCTTGGCTTAAGCTTGTTTCTTCTTGCAAAAAACCAACTTGACGTTGGTCTAGCCACACTTATTGCCGGAGGAGGCGCTATCACCTACTTTGCCATTAATCAAATCGGCTTTCGAATCGTTTCAGTGGTTTCTGGTGAATCCAAACTTATAGACAACTTATCATTTATAAGTTCATCACTCCTGAATTTTGGTGGCGTTTTTCTTTTAATATTGGCGTTGATTTGGGCGTTAAACCCCGATTTGACTTATCTGTTGAGTTGGGTTTTGATAGTTTTTTTGTTTATATTTTATATCATTCGGATTTTCAAAGGCTTAAACATTACTTTTCGTCAGAAAATAAGTTGGTATTATTTAATTTTATATCTTTGCACCATTGAAATATTACCTGTATTGATTGTTTCAAGAATCATCTGGCTAGAGTTTCAATAAAGGAGATAGTTTTATTTAAACTTTGAGCGTTGGCAATAAAAAGTATTTTAGTCTCTCAACCTAAGCCAGAAGGTGAAAAATCACCTTATTACGATTTAGCGGAAAAATATAAACTGAAAATTGACTTTCGACAATTCATAAAAGTTGAAGGTGTTGATGCAAAAGATTTTCGTGCTCAAAAAGTCAATCTACAAGACCATACAGCAATTATTTTAACTTCTAAAGTAGCCGTAGATCATTTCTTTAGAATCGCTGAAGAAACACGTTTTGAGGTTCCAGACACCATGAAATATTTCTGTATTACTGAAGCTGTAGCGCTTTATTTACAAAAATATGTGGCGTATCGTAAACGTAAGATTTTCTTCGGAAAACAAACGATTGACGAATTGGCTGATATCATGAAAAAACACAAAGAAGAAAAATTTCTTCTTCCATGTACAGACATTCTTCGAGACAATATACCCGACACCTTAGAAAAGCAATTATTACCATTTACAAAAGTTATATTGTATAGAACAGTAGCTGCTGACTTATCTGATTTAGAGAATGTTTATTACGATATGTTAGTCTTCTTTAGTCCGGGGGGAATAGAATCTTTATTCAAGAATTTTCCGGATTTTAAGCAAAATGAAACGGTGATTGCGGCATTTGGACCTACAACGGCAAATGCAGTGGTGAAACACAATCTTCGCTTGGATGTTCACGCTCCACATCCTAAAGCACCATCCATGGTGGGAGCAATTGAGTTGTTTATAAAAGAGCAGCTGAAAAAAAAGTAAGTTACGTTAAGTTTAAACTAGGTAGAACTTCTACCGCTGATCCCTGGTATTGTTCAAAAAAACTTGGTATGTTAAATTCATTCACATGCGGATCAACAATTATTTTACGGCAATTTGATGACGCTTCATGAATGAGCCCTGCAGCTGGATACACCTGAAGGGAGGTTCCGATTACCAGTAAAACATCAGCTGAGGCGATAATTTCTGCTGCTTGTTGGTAAGCTGGGACATCTTCTCCAAACCAAACCACATGAGGGCGAAGGCGGTATCCATCATCACATACATCACTTATTTTTAGTTCCCATCCGTTAACGGGATAATACTTTTTTTCTTGATTTGGCCCAGAGGATTTTGCCATCCTTATATTGCCATGAAGATGCAGCACATTACGAGAGCCAGCTCGTTCGTGTAAATCATCTATGTTTTGCGTAATCACGAATGTTTCAAAGCTTTCTTCCCATTTCACAAGTTGAATGTGTGCTTGATTTGGAACTGATTCAAGGATTTGCTTTCTACGCTGGTTGTAAAAATCTGTGACCAAATTCGGGTCGTTTTTCCACGCTTGAGGGGTTGCCACATCTTCAATGTTGTATTTTTCCCATAAACCTCCACTGTCGCGAAAGGTTGAAATTCCACTTTCGGCGCTCATCCCTGCTCCCGAAAAAATCACCAATTTCTTTTTCATTGTTGAAAGTTTATGTTAAATTTACCCATCTAATAACATTAAAAACAAATCAACTATGAAAAAATTATTACTTTCTGTGGCTGTATTTGGAACTATTTTTTCGTCAAAAGCCCAGTTGCCTGATGGAAGTTTAGCTCCAAATTTCACGGTAAATGCTTATCAGTCTTGGCTTTCTACGGCCGGCGCAAATGGCAATGGATCTTACACGTTGTACGATTACCTAGATCAAGGATATACTGTATTTCTTGATGTTTCTGCTACGTGGTGTGGACCATGTTGGAATTACCACTTAAGTGGAGCATTAGATGATGTTTATATCAATCACGGGCCTGCCGGATATCCAGGTGTAGCTACTGGTACTACTGATGATGTGATGGTAATTTGGGTTGAAGGTGATGGAACAACAGCTGATGCAACAATGTTAGATGGTTCTGGTACAATTGGAAATTGGATTGAACCAAACACAACATTAGGTCAAATTCAATTCCCTATGGCAAATCCAGCTTCTGCTCTTGCTACTCAAATTAATAACGACTACGCAATTGGCTATTTTCCAACTATTTACAGAATTTGTCCAAATAGAATCGTAACTGAAGTTGGTCAAGCAAGTGCAACTCAATTATACAATTCAGTTGGTGCTTGTCCTCCGCCAGCATCAAACCCTGCGGACGTAAGCGCATTATCATATGCAGGAGCGACTGTTCATTGCGAGGGGTCTTATACTCCATCTGTTAAAATTCAAAACAATGGTACTGATCCGTTAACTTCAGCAACTATTACAATCACGCAAGGAGGAACAACAGTTTCAACTGGAACATATTCTGGTTCATTAACCACTTATGATGTTGCTACAGTAAACTGTACGCCTATCGCTAACTTTACTGGTGGTGCTTTAGCAGTGACTGTTACCACAGCTGGAGATGCGAACACATCAAATAACAATGTTAATGCTACAATCGGTTTGGCTGCTACTGCTGCTTCAACTTACGTAACTATCGATATCACAACGGATCAATACGCATCTGAAACTTCATGGAAAATCAAAAATGCTTCTGGAGCTGTTGTTGCGCAAGGTGGTGGTACGTGGACAGATTTAGGGGCTGCTGGTACTACAGTTAGACCACAAGCTTCTGCAAATCTTAACGCTAATGCTTGCTACAC
>CAZLVX010000041.1:12921-15097 GCA_964562965.1 uncultured Lishizhenia sp. | reverse complement strand
ATGCTACTACGCCAGGAGAAATCTCAGTAAGTCAAACAGGAACGAATATTTTTGACGAAGGGTATTCCAATTTTGGTTCTATTACAGCGGGAACAACATCAACGGTTACTTATACGATCACAAACACAGGAACTAGTAATTTAACATTGACTGGACCAATTTCGGTTACAGGTGCAGGATTTACCTTAGGGTCAACTTTTGGAACCACTACTGTACCTGCAGGCGGAACAACTACTTTTACAGTAATATTTAGTCCTACTGCAAGTGCCAGTTACACCGGTAATGTTTCCTTTGGAACAAACGATTGTGATGAGTCGACGTTTAATTTTCAGTTAAATGGAACAGGAATAACAAATCCTCCAATAGCAGGATTTACGCCATCGGCTACTGTGATTTGTGCAGGTCAAACGGTTACATTTACCAATACAACCATTAACGCAACTTCATACAGCTGGAATTTTGGTGCTGGAGCATCACCATCTACATCAACAGCGGCGAATCCGACAGTAACCTATAATACCCTAGGAACTTATACAGCCACACTCACGGCAACAAATGCATTTGGAAATGATGTTGAAACGCAAACTAACATAATAAATGTATTGGATGGAACAGGTATTTCATTACCGATTTCTGAAGGATTCACAACAGCAACATTCCCACCAACAAATTGGTCATTGATCAATACGAATAATTCACCTACAACATGGGTGAGAAGTGCGACAGTCGGTAATGCTCCTACAGCGGGTAACTCGATGGTTTTCGATAATTTTAATTACAACGATGGTGATGATGATCAGGTTAGATTACCAGGTGTTAACCTTTCTGGTTATTCTTCCTCACAATTGCAATTTGATGTAGCGTATGCTCCCTACAATGCTACAAGTTTTGACGGCCTTGAAGTTTTGGTTTCAACAAATTGTGGGTCGACGTGGACATCCGTTTATATGAAATCAAATACAACTTTGGCTACGGCTGCGGCCACGACAGCTTCATTTGTTCCGACAACAACACAGTGGAGAACAGAAACGGTTAATTTAACACCTTATATTGGAAACAGTAAGGTAATTGTTTCGTTTAAAAACCTTTCGGGATATGGCAATAATTTATATGTTGACAATATTAATTTGACGGGAGTACAACAAAGTGTTCCTCCTGTTGCTTCGTTCACGCCTTCAGCGACTACGATTTGTGCTGGACAATCCGTTACATTTACAAACACCTCTACAGGAAATCCAACATCTTATTCATGGTCATTCCCTGGAGGAAATCCAACGACATCCACAACGACAAGTCCAACTGTATTGTTTGCCAATGCAGGAACCTACACTGTTTCTTTGACTGCCACAAATGCTAGCGGAAGTAATACTGCAACACAAACAATTGTTGTTACTGCAAATCCAACTGTTACTGCTTCAAATCAAACCATATGTTCAGGAAGTTCGGCAACACTACAAGCGTCGGGAACTCCGTCAGGAGGAACATATACTTGGTCAAATGGAGGAACAGGAACAAGTATTACCGTAACTCCAGCCGCAACGACAACCTACACAGTTACCTATACAGTGAATGGATGTAGTGCGACACAAGCATCTATAGTAACCGTAAATCCACTACCTGTTGTTACTACAACAAACTCAACGATTTGCTCTGGAGGAACTGCAACATTATCAGCTACGGCAAATCCACCGGGAGGAGTATTTACATGGTCAACAGGAGCAACGGGAAGTTCAATAAGCGTTTCCCCAACGACAACAACCAATTATACGGTGAGTTATTCAGTAAATGGATGTAGTTCAGGGCCTGTTACATCTCAAGTGATAGTTACGCCGGCACCAACGGTTTCTGTCAATAACGCAACGATATGCGCTGGAAGTTCTGCAACCTTAACCGCTACTCCGAGCACGACGGGAGGGACCTATTTGTGGAGTACAGGGTCTACAAACCAAGTAATTACAGTTTCACCTGCTACTACTACTACCTATACTGTTACCTACACTTCTTCCGGATGTTCTCCAGCAACATCTTCTGCTGTGGTAACTGTTACTGCAAATCCAACTGTTACAGCTTCAAATCAAACCATATGTTCAGGAAGTTCGGCAACACTTCAAGCTACTGGAACTCCGTCAGGAGGAACATATTCTTGGTCAAATGGAGGAACAGGATCAAGTATAAC
>CAZLVX010000041.1:0-12821 GCA_964562965.1 uncultured Lishizhenia sp. | reverse complement strand
GGGACCTATTTGTGGAGTACTAATGAAAATACGGCTAGTGTTATTGTTTCACCAACAAGCTCAACAAATTACACTGTGACATATACAATTTCAGGTTGTCCATCAGCGATAGCTAGCGGATCCGTTACGGTTTCTCCAAGTCCTATAGTAAATTTGGGCGCTGATACTACAATATGTACGGTTGACTTTCCATATACACTTACAGCTAGTGTTGCAGGTACAAATAATCAATTCTCTTGGAATACAGGAGATCAAACCCAGTCAATTACCATTACCACGGGTGGCACATACACTGTGAACATTACAAACTCAAGCGGTTGTTCAGCGAGTGATGTAATTGAAATTATTAGTGATCCCTGTGCCTCATTGAATGAAGGCTTAACTTCTGCTATTATGCTTAAACCTAATCCAACACAAGATATTTCAACATTATCAACTGCTGGGTATACAATTACTAAAGTCAGTATTTGCAACGCCGAAGGTCAATTGGTAAAAGAAATAGATGAGATGGGAGGGGATATTTTTATTGATTTGTCTTCATTCAGTCGAGGAGTATATTTTGTGAATGTATTTTGCAAAGAGGGCACCTTGGTGAGAAAGCTCGTGAAGCAATAAGATTTAGTCAGTATAACTTTGTAGAAGTACTTATCTAATTAGTGAGTGATAAAAGAACCTATTCAATTATTGATTGTTCTGTAACAAATAATTGAAAATGAAACTCATACTAATTATTGCCTTCTTGTCGGTTCTCAATGGAGTCCAAGCTCAAAAAGCTAAGTTGCCTGCAGATGTAGTTCAAGAAAACCTCGAATTTTACAATCAACGAAACATTGAAGGTTTTATGTCTTCATTTTCGGATAGTATTACGTTGTTTAATTACGAATCAATCTATCCCATAGCGAAAGGAAAAGATGCGATAAGGACATTATACAAAGGTTTGTTCGAAGCATCGCCAAAATTACATTCTAAGATTTTACATCGCACCGTGATAGGCAATAAAGTCATTGATCACGAATCTATTAAAGGCCGCAGGGGAAGTAGGAAACCTGTTAAACTTGTAATGATCTACGAAGTTTCCGGGGATAAAATA
The DNA here is from genome assembly GCA_964562965.1 of uncultured Lishizhenia sp. GTDB lineage: Bacteria > Bacteroidota > Bacteroidia > Flavobacteriales_D > Crocinitomicaceae > UBA952. The sequence goes on along the minus strand of CAZLVX010000041.1, from coordinate 11,731 downwards.
GTACGAATGACGGTTATTCGGGAGTGATAACTTTCGTTAACTTTGTTTATGATTCATTGGAAAAACAATTTACGTCCTGAAGCACCATTTTTTGCTTCTATTTTCAATTATTACCTTTCAGAAAATCTGGATGGATATGCTGAATACGATGAACTTACATTAAAACTCGTGCAAGAAATGCCTGGCTATTTAGGGTATGAAAGCATGAAGCACGAGGGTAGGGGGATGTTTATCAGCTATTGGAAAAATCAAGAATCAATTAAAGAATGGGCGAAGCATCCGATTCATATCGAAGCAAAAAAACTCGGAGCTGAAAAATGGTATCGGTATTACCACAGCATGATTGCAGAGGTGAATAGGTTTCACATTCATGATTTATCTGTTTATTAAACCAACCTTTTGTCTTTTTTTTGCATCAGTTAACTAAAATTAATTTGCGATTAATTGACTGAAGAAGAGTTGATACGCGCTTGTATCGAAGGAAACCAACGAGCGTGTAAGGAATTATATGAACAAAATAAAGCTTGGCTGTATGCCATTTGTTTGCGCTATCACAAAAATGTGGTTGACGCTCAAGACAGTCTGCAAGAAAGTTTCATTACTATTTATCGCAATCTTCATTCATTTAAAGCAGAAGGAAGTTTCAAAGGATGGATGCGCAAAGTAACAGTCCGTTGTATTCTATCTATTTTTCGAAATAAAAATAAAATCATAGAGAGCGACATTGAATCTCAAACCGAACCTATTGATATTTCTCTTCTCAATTCATTAGACAAAGAGGAATTAACTTTTCTTATTGACTGCTTACCTGCTGGAAGAAAGCAAATTTTTGTAGCACATGCAATCGATGGATTTTCGCATAAAGAAATTGCTGAAATGCTCTCTATTTCCGAAGGAACTTCAAAATCACAATTCTTTCATGCACGAAGAGAGTTGAGAGAAGCATTGGAAAAGGAAATTGTAATCGCTAAAAACATGGAACATGAATAAAGATACTATGAAGCCAACAGACGATTGGGAGGGTGTATTGTCCTCTCGCTATGAAAAGGATATTCAGTTGCCACCAGCTGAAAACTGGAAGGGTATAGAGAAAAAATTATTTCCCACGAAAAAATGGAGATTTGCTGCACTTTTGATTGCCGCTTCTGTGCTTCTTCTCGGTGGACTAGGAGTATATTTCTTCCAGAGGCCGTCTGATTCTGATAACAAAATCAGTGTAAAAATTGAACATCAAAAAGTACTGAATAAACCAAAAAATAAACCCCAGCAAAAGTTGGTTTTGACTGAAAAACATGAGGAATCAGACAGTAAAAACTCAGATTCAAAAGTTAACCGTAAACTCAAACGATCAGCATCAAATCAAATTCTCAATAGTGAATCTACTTCTTCAGAAAAAAGAACCTTCAATTCAAAAAATAAATCAGGTAAATCCACCAAAAGCAAGAGAAATGTTTGTAAAAATGAAAATCAAACATCAAAATCATTCGAAACATCAACTTCAACAATAGAAATCAGTAGCAAGAAAAATGAACAAGTTTCAAATCATGAAAATAGAGAAAATGAAACAATAACTAATACCAACATTTCTTCAGAAAATTCTCCTAGAAGTGCTAGAATACAAGATTCGAACATTTGTTTAAAATTGCTTCCAGTTCAATTAATTTCAACTGTGCAATCTTCTCCAATTCAAGAGTTAACTAAAAAAGATAAAACTGATTTTAAACCCTACCTTTCGCTACAAGTAGCACCATTAATTGGTAGAAATATCCGAATTATTTCAGGCACATTTAATAGTGATAACGCGAATTCAAACGCCCTTGGCGATCGTCGTGCCTCATTACCGAAATATGGATTTCAGACTGCTTTAAATTATCATTTAAACAAGCGATTATCCATCAATACTGGTTTTCAATTGGCGGGAGGAGATTTTCAATCGCGCTGGTTTTTTAAGTATTTACAAATTGACCCAACTACCAATGATATTCGTTTAAAAACAACTTCAGGTGAGGCAAGTACCACAGATCCTACATTACTACAGAGCATTACCAACGGGACTTCAGGGATTTATAAATTGAGAATCAATCATGCTTTTTCCTTGTATTCCATTCCAGTTGGAATTACCTATCGTTTTACATATGAACGATTTTCATCATATATAAGAACTGGTTTAAACATGGAGTTCTTTGGTAGGCGATCACTTTCTCTTGATGTGTTGGAAAATGGAATTGTAAGGAATATCGAACTCAATTTGAACCGACCAAACAACCGTTTAAATCTGCAAGCAATGGTTGCCGTTGGACTTGAAACAAACATCAAAAACAACTGGAGTCTATTTACTGAGGCTGGGTATTACGTTCCACTAAATCAATTTGTAAATTCAAATGGATATTCTGTAAGGATAGCTGGATCAAGTATTTTGGGAGGAGTAAGGTATGAATTTAAAAAATAAAAATCAGTCTAACCAACCTTTTTCTTAAAATAGTCCTCTAATAATCAAAACACTAAAAATTTAAATCATGAAAAAAATCTTTTATTTCGTATTTGCGGCAAGTACTTTGTTCAATCTTGCTTCTTGTAATAAGTTTAACGAAGAAACACAATCCGATTCGGAAGATGTATTAAAAATGGAGATGGATGAAAATGATTTCTTAAAAGAAGAGGAAATTGCTTCCAATCCTTGCTCCTTTGATTACGCTTCTCTTTTGGCTCCATGCGCAGTGGTTACAGAATCTTCCAATACGTTTCCAAAAACGGTTACGATTGATTATGGAACGGGATGCCTTGGCCAGAATGGACGTACAAAAAAAGGGAAAATCATCATAAATGTTTCGGGCGATATGCGAGTTGCAGGAAATACGAGATCGCTAACTTTTGAAAATTTCTATATTAATGACGTAAAAATTGAAGGTTCGCGAAATGCAGAAAACATTGGGCTTAACAATGTTGGAAATATGGTTGTGAAAATAACCGGAGATATTACAGCAACAAATGGCGAATTAACAAGAAGTAGAAGCTTTACACGCTACCGAGAATGGATTTCTGGAATTTCCACCTGTGATATCAGCGATGACGAATTTCATGTGACCGGTTCAGGAACTGCAATAGGCAGAAGAGGAATTGAAATCCCACACGTTATTACTGAAAAGATTGTTCTCAAACCAGGTCAATGTAATTATCCATTATCCGGAATAGTAGATATTGGAAGTGAAAATCGGGGTGTAATTCTTAATTTTGGTAATGGAACATGCGACAATATAGCAGAGGCTACCACCAAACGTAGAAACAAGAGTTATCAGATTGATTTGGATACAAGGAGGATAATTCAATAAATTTTTAAATATTGATTAAACCGTAAAGTTCATTTACGGTTTTTTTAATTTTGAGTAAATTTTAAATATGAAAAAGACTAGTTTTTGGTTATTGATATTTTTTTTGATGACAAGGGTAAATGCCCAAACCATTTATTTTCCGCCAACTTCAGGAAATCAATGGGACACGATTGCACCTCAAACCCTTGGCTACTGCCAACCCAAAATTGACAGTTTGTATAATTTCTTGGAGCAAAACAACTCAAAAGCATTTATTCTCATGAAAGACGGGAAAATAGTTTTGGAAAAGTACTTTGGAACGCATACGCCTACAACATTATGGCAATGGGCTTCAGCGGGAAAAACGATCACCTCATTTATGACAGGTATTGCGCAACAGGAAGGTTATTTGTCTATTACTGATACCACGTCGAATTATCTGGGACAAGGATGGACAAATTGTACACCACAGCAAGAGGAAAAAATCACCATATGGAATCAACTTACCATGACTTCGGGCTTGGACGATGGTGTACCTGATCATTACTGTACACTGGATACCTGTTTGAATTATTTAGCTGATGCAGGCACGCGTTGGGCTTACCATAATGGTCCCTACACCTTATTGGATGGTGTTATTGAAAATGCCACAGGACAAACTTTAAACAGCTACACGACACAAAAACTTAAGATTCCAACCGGGATGACGGGAACGTTTTACCAAGTGGGTTACAACAACGTGTTTTTCAGCAACGCTCGAAGCATGGCGCGTTTTGGTTCCTTAATTTTAAACAAGGGAAATTGGAATGGAAACCAAATCATGACAGATACTGCCTATTTTAATGACATGGTGAACACCTCTCAAAATTTGAACAAAGCTTATGGATATTTGTGGTGGTTGAATGGAAAGCAATCATTTATGGTGCCAACTCTTCAAACCATATTTCCAGGATTTGTTTGCCCTAATGCGCCCTCAGATTTAATTTCTGCAATCGGAGCAGGTGGACAATTTTTAAATGTTGTTCCAAGTCAGAATTTGGTTTGGTTGCGAATGGGTGACGAACCGACGACATCCTTGGTTCCATTTCTTTTAAATGATCAAATTTGGGAGTATGTCAATGATTTGGTTTGCTCAACTTCGAGTATTGAAGAAGGAGATTTAGCTAGGGAAATCCAAGTATATCCAAATCCCGCGAATGAGCAATTAACTGTTTCTGTGATAGGAGGAGGAAGTTTGGGATATGTAATTCTTTATGACCAATTAGGTGTAAAAATCAAGGAGATTAATTCGAATGAGTCTTCAACAACTTTCACTATTTCTGATCTTGCCGAAGGAGTGTATATTTTGAAAATAGAGGGCACTAGGCAAATGGTAAGATTTATAATAAACTAGAACTAACATCTACATGAGTTGCAGCCAAAACAACTAAATCAAGATATTTTGGCTGCTTAACATGTTTTTTCCGTTATCCAGCAAGTGGCAAATCAATTGATAAACTCTTACTTCAAACCTAATAAAATATAACGAAAGCCTAAGGTTGCCAATCTTGTTTGAAGTCTTCTAGTTGAAATTTCAGAAATTCCAAATTGATAGTATTTTCCACCTTTTTCGGACTGATTGGCAATATTTGCAAAACCATGGGAATAGGTGAAAACTAACAAACATTTTTTATTAAGTTGTTGAATGGCCTGAAATTTCATTCCAGCATCAAAATCAGCCAAATTATTTCCATATTGGGTATAAGACCTCAATTCGTCGTTTCTCAAGCAGGTAATGCTCATAGAATTATTCAATCGAATACCTAGAAAACCACCAAATCCTATCGAAAAGCTCTTTAGGTTTGTAGTAAATAAAACGGGAAAGGATAAAAACGTGGCTTTTCTCTCAATTTCAGTTACGTATTTATTTTGTTGACCGCTTAAAATATCCGTTGTGTAGAATGTTTCTTGTTGATTGCCCCCAATTTGATAAATCCCAATTCCATAATCTACGCCAAAATTTCCTTTTCTAATAGAATGTTGGGCATCAATGCCGTAAGCTGAAGTTGTTTTTCTTTTCATGGTTAGACCCATTCCTTGTTCTTCTAGTTTATCGGTTAAGGAATACATAGCACTCACTCCTCCATTTACCGTAAGACTTACCGATTGTTGTGCGAAATAGGTTCCGCTGCTTAGCGATCCAAATAGGATCAACGTTTTAATTTTCATGAAATTTACTTAATTGATTAAGTAAAAATTTTCATAGGCGATATTTACTAAGTCATTAACGAGCATCGACAGAAATTATTTTCTGAAACCATTGAATAGCTTTAAAATATCGGAATTTTCCAAAATATTTTTCCCTTCTATATTATTTATCTCAGTTGATTACTAACATTCGAATTGAATTAGAAAAATTTGAACAAGTCAAAGATTTTAATGAGTTATCTAATGTGGAGTTCATAAATAATTCATGTTACATTACTGTATGACAGGGAAATATAGTGAATTTCGGATTCAATTTAATTCAAAAATTAAATTTAAATTCATAAAATCATCAAATCATTTTATGTGAAATGGTGAATATCCAACCCCCAGATTGAGCCCTAAATTTCTACTGTATTTAGTTAAGTTTCCGGAAGAAATTGAATTAAATCCATATCTAAAATATGGACTTACGAACATATAAAAATTATTGTATCGTTTTCTAAATTCTACTTCGAATTGATTTGAAATCAGAATTCTCGCATACTGGAATGAAGCAAAAGGAGAGGTTAATGCTGAATTATTGACTTCATCTACGGAATAAATGGGTATACTTAGTGTTTGAAAGTTCAAATTTATACCAAGCACTAGGTGTGTTTTCGGAATTATTTCGAGGTTTTTAAGATTGAAAGTATAGCCAAAATAAAAGGGGACTTGAATTAATTTTTGAGTGTTGCGCAGAAATAACGATTTGTTTGCATTACTAACGAGGTAAATTTTTTCATTAATATTCAATGGATAAAAATGTGTCCCTGTAGTATCAAATGGAAGAGGTATTGAAAGCTGCAGGTTTAGATTAACTGAATCCGAAACAGTATTTTCTGATTGTATCCATTTGTAATTTTCACCCCATTTACTTAAAGTAACTCCTGATCCAAAAATAATTTTATTCGATCGAAATTGAGCGTTAAGTCCAAAATTATAGCTTAGGATTGGAATGATTTGTAAGCCTAATTCGGAAGCTTTTTTGATAGAATTAAAATCTGTGAAATTTAATTGAGGACCAAAATAACCTTGCAACTCAATAAATTTATTTTGTCGATTATTAAATTGGCTTTGTTGAACTAAGAGAGAATCCCGTTTTGAATCGTGTAAGTCAGTATTTGGTTTCGATGTATCAAAATCGTTCTGTTCTATTGAATCCGATGAAAAAACGTCAGTAGATTTCGAATGTTTAATTTTATTGAATACTTCAAAATTTACGAGGGATAAAATCAGGTTTCTATCGCTGTCCCCGGTGTATTTCGAAATTTCAGTTGTAATTTCATTAAATATTCTCGATTTATTAAACATGGACTTGTTCGTCCTCTTTTCCATGCGATTAATTGGTTTTGAATGTAAATTGATAGAAGTAGCACGTTTCGAATCAATAGGTAAATTTATTTTTAATTGAAAATTAGATTTTTTGGAATTGAATTTATTGAGCGGTGTTTTTATATTTTTTAATTTGTTTTCTTTTAATCGATAGGTGAAAACTGGTTCACTATTATTGCCTCCGGTTGTAGTACAAATTATAATAAAATATCCGGCTGATAGAAGGGCCAATAGTCCGATAGTAGAAAAGAAAAAAAATAATAACCTTTTTTTCTTTTTCTTTTTTGCGATTCGATGTTGTAGATCTAGAATAAAGTCATCGGTAGTTTCATAATTTTTTTGATTCAATTTTTCTTTAAAAAATTGATCAATAAGTTCATTTTCTTTCTCTTTCATGATAATAATATTGTTCTTTTTCTAGTGCTAATTTTAGTTTTTTCCGTGCCTCACTTAAATGCCATTTTACTGTTTCGGGAGATAATTTTAATTCAGAACATATTTCCCTTGGTTTCATGTCCTCTAATGCAAGTAAATTGAATACTAATCTTGTGGCTGGCGGCAATTGATTGAGCAGAACTAAAACTCTTGTTTCTTCGATTTCCAAATCAAAATTTACGGATACTGTAGAATCAACATCCTTTTCCATACTTTCTGTAAAGTCGAGTTTAGCATGACGCTGATTTTTTCTGAAATCGTCTATAATTTCATTTTGAATTATTTTTTTTGACCAAGCTTTATAATTTGATCCTATTTGAAATTTATGAATGTTTGAAATTATTTTCATAAAAGCATTGTTAACGAGCAGAATTTGATCCGATCGGTTAGATTTATATCGAACAACGCTTTGCATCAAATTACTAAATGAAAATTCATAAAATTCAAGTAGTACCTTTTGATCATTGGCCTTAATTTTTTTAATTAATTCTTCAGTAATTATCAACTCGTTGGCACTCCCCATTTCATAAAACAAAATACTGAAAATCTATCAAAATAAAATCTCTTTGTTCTAAACGCATGATTATTTTTTTCGGGGGGGGATTTAGCAAACATATATTCTTGGCACACCAATTGCCTTTTAGTAGCTCCAAAAAAAATAATATGAATATATATCTATCTTTCCTTTTTTTTATAATTACTTCAGTCTCATGGTCACAAAAAAAAGATACCACATTCATTATTCGCTATCATTCAAATAAAAGATTATCCACCAAGGAAGTTAAACTAACCAATGAATTGAATTGGGGTTATGTCAAGGCTTTTGATCGAACTGGAAAAGAAATTTATCACAGGCAAATTCGAAATGTCGCCGGTCATTCCTCTGTCAGTATTGAATACTACCCATCAGGGGCTGTTCAGAAAGCACATTTTACAGGACATCCAGACGGTGGTATTCAGTGGGATGATGTTACACATTATTTTGATGAAAATGGAACTGTTACGCAAGTCATTGACAATAGTTCAGACGAATACGGCCACTACAAAATTCGAATTGATCCAAATTATTTTTCAGATACCATCAGTAAACCCTATGTGTCGCCGCAAATTGTCAAAGAAGTTCCCAAGAAGCAGGAAGTCGCTCAATGCGCTGAAATTTACTCTACCGAATTTTATTTGATTAACGCTACTGGTAAAAAACGAAATGTTGTTGCTCGACTATTAAATGCTCCAATCGATGGATTTCAGAAAGAGGTCACAGTTGCAAACAACGATACGATTAAACTTGGAAATTACATCGAAGCACAAATTTTTACACATCCAAAGGAGCGTGTTTCCATTGAAATAATAGGTCGAAAATCAGAAAAATTTCAACTTTTCTGGGAAGAACCCAAGCAAGATGGAAAAAGTAAGCGAGTTTATTATGTTGTGGCCATTAAACGCTGATACAATTATGCATTTTAGGATATAAAATTTTAATTACGCAATAATTGGTTGACTGCTTTCTGAAGATTTTCTTTATTATTCGGTCCAACACCAGTTGACACGTATTGAATAATGCCTGATTTGTCGATAATTATGTTAGTTGGATATCCTTTAACTTGGTAAGTTTGAGCAGTGGCTTGTCCATCTGAAATAATCGAATAGTTGAACGTATTCTTTTTAAGAAATTTCTTGATTTCTTTTTCAGCGTTTAGTGCAATTGATATAAATTCGACATCTTGGTCTTTAAATTCTTTAACCAAATCATTCAATTCGGGCATTTCCGTAATACAGGGCTTACACTCAACGAACCAAAAATTTAATAAAACTACTTTTCCTTTTAATTCACTCAGTTTATGCGTTTTTCCTTTTATATCCTTGAGGTTAAAATCTATTCCTTTAGTTCCAATCAATTCATTTTTTTGCTGATCCATTGCCATTTCGCCTCGTTGCAATTTCTCCATCATTGCCGTTTCATCAGGAGTTGCTCTTCTCAAAACAAAGGCCTTTACTGTCTTTGTTTCATCTAAATAGGGTTCAGGAATGAACTCATTTGACATCATAAATTTCATTAAATCTTCTGTATTTATTTTTTTTAATTGCTCGTCATAAATTGGAGTTGAATTAGGATCAAGCTGCATTCCGGTTCCAGGTTTAATATCCCCGGGACCAGCTAATTTTAATCCAACGAGAGGGTTAGTAGTTTGCGAGTACGCAATGAAAAAATTGAAAAAAAGGACAAAATATATTTTAACGCTTAACATACTATTAAACAAAAATGAAGTTTAAATGAATACTTATCTAGTCAAAGATACTTTTAATATCTCATTAATTGAGTATCAAGTTTATTCGTTTGAATTTTTCAAAAACAATAAGGAATTTATGTTGTTTTGTAGTCATGAGGCGAATTTTTTTTTTATTCTTAATTCTTAGTGTTAGTTTTCAAACCCTGGCCCAAACAAATGTGAGTGGAGGTATTTTTCAAAACACAACATGGGAGTTATCAGGAAGTCCATACATTATAAATGGATCTGTAGTTGTTTTTCCGGGAAATACGCTAACCATTGAACCTGGTGTTGAAATTTTAATCAATAACCAGACAAGTAATTCCATTTATATTGAAACAAGGGGAACAATCAATTGCATTGGAACAGATCAACTTCCTATTAAGATTCGTACATTAGTGGATACATCGAATGTAGGTTGGCAAGGATTTATTTGCACAAGTTCGCAAGGAGGAATTCTGAATGCAGACAGGTTTGAAATTGCGAATGCTTCTGCCCCATTCAGTTATGAAGCACCACTTAACAATTACCAATACACAAATTGTAAATTTCGCCATTGTTTTCAGGCCATAACTTTGGGAAATTCAGTTGAACTTTCTAATTGCCAGTTTATTGGTAATGAAACTGCTGTTTACGGTTGGTCGTATTTTTTAATTAGCAATTGCTTGTTTAAAGACAATAATACAGCTGTTTTTGCTTATCCAACGGCATTCACAATGACGAATAGTCAATTTATTGATAATCAAACTGGTGTCAATTTTGCTGCAGGCGTTTTTGATTCGTTGTATATTTCTGATTGTCAATTTCTAAATAATACGATGGCATTGGGTTATCCAAGTAATGGGATTATTAAAAATTCCATGTTTAATGACAATACCACTGCCATCCAATATGCATATGGCGTTGAGGTGACGTCTAACGATTTTATGTACAACGAAATCGCAATAGAAGCATCTGTTGCGGCAATTGTTCATGACAATCAGATAATAAATAATTTTGGCGGCATAATCATTTCCGGCGTGTCATCACCGCAAAACAGCCCTCAAATATTTAATAATCAGATTTGTGATAATATCACTTACATAGTAAACAATAATACAAACATGAATTATTCGCTATTGACCAATTGTTTTTGTGGAATAGATTCTGTTGAAATTGAAAATAAAATTATTGACGGTTTTGATGATATAACAAAAGGTCTTATCAATTACCAAGTCTATGATTCAACGTGTTTAGAGGTACTGCAAACAGTTCTGAAATTTAATCAGGTAGCTGGTACAAATGTGGGAAATTTTCAATTGATTCCATTCAACAATCCTGTCGGAAGCGAATTGCAATTCTATGGCGAAGCATTAGTAATGTCCATTATTTTGGAAGACATTTCAGGAAGAAAATTCGTATTGACGTCCGAAAATTCAAATTATTTTAATACTGAATTTCTTCCATCAGGATTATATTACATCATTGATATCAATGGGCAACCTATTTCTCATAAAATCATAAAAATCTAGAAAATGAAAAAGTCACTTATTACACTTTCCTTTTTAGCGAATTTTATTTCTTTCGGACAAACAAATGTTTCGGGAGGAATTTATCAAAATACAACTTGGAATCTTGCCGGAAGCCCTTACATTGTTACAAGTTCGATTGTTGTATTTCCTGGAAATACACTCACAATAGAACCTGGGGTTGAAGTTTTTGTAACGCCAGATTATTCTTTCAATACAGGGAACTTAAGATACATTGAAATACGAGGTACTTTGATAGCTTTAGGGACTGAAAATGCTCCGATTGTATTTAAATCAGCTGCCAATGAAAATCAAGGGAGTCATTCTTGGATGGGGTTAAACATTAAAGGATCTCAAGGAGCAACATTTCAAATGAACAATTTTAAAATATTTGATAGTTATTATGGATTATATAATGATATAGGTGAACCTGGTGTTTCATATAACTTCGAAAATTGTCACTTTAAAAATAACAATTACGCGATTCAATTAAATGCCGATATGAATTACTACAACTGCATTTTTGAATCAAATGGCGTTGGACAAGCAGCACAATTAGCATATGGATCATTAACAGCAACAAATTGTCAATTTTTGAACAACTTTTGTTCTTTTACCTGGTCAAATTCAGTGAATGTTACAAACTGCTTATTTC
>CAZLVX010000040.1:0-15125 GCA_964562965.1 uncultured Lishizhenia sp. | reverse complement strand
CTTAAAAGGCGGGTAACAGATATGGCCAAAGAAAAAAGAATTTTAGAAGCTGTACTAGCAGGTGGTGAAGAATGAGAAAAGACGATAAACTTTTTGGGGAATTAGACTGGCCATTGTTCATCACTTTTATGCTCATGGTATTTATGGGATTAATGACAATATATTCTGTAGCATTTAATCCTGAGCATCCATCAATTTTTGATATCGAAAAACAATACGGAAAGCAAATAATTTGGATATCTGTTTCATTGTTTCTCGGCTTGATTGTCTTTCTAATTGATTCAGATATATACCGGAAGTACGCTTTTCCCATTTATTTATTCACCCTGTCTTTATTGGTCCTCGTATTGTTTATGCCTCCAATTAACGGAGCTCGAGCTTGGATTGGGGTTGCCAATTTGGGTATCCAACCCGCAGAATTTGCCAAGATAGCCTCCGCGTTATTGCTGGCAAGGTATATCAGCGAACTAAATATTAAGCAATTAAATACTTCAAGTGTTTTTCTAGCAATTCTGATTTTATTGGTGCCAATGACCCTAATTTTATTGCAGCCTGACGCTGGAACATTTGTGGTTTTTACTTCGTTTTTATTTGTAATGTATCGTGAAGGGTTGACCTTCGATCCCATAATTTTAAAGTTCATCAATGCATATCCTGGAGTTAAATTCAAACAAACTTGGGTTGGAACTCACTTTATTCCTATTTTATTTGTTCTGATTTTCATTAGCATCGTGACGCTTTTATTATCTAATATGTCCTTTTATTTATGGTTTTCTGATGAACCGATAAATGGGTCGATGGGAATTATATTGTTTTTGACAATCCTAGCAATCCTGGCGATTCTCTTTATTCAGCGATTCGGAAATAAAAGAGAAAAGGGAAGAATGATGTTGATTATTTTACTCGGCTTTGGCTTAACCGGAGGTTTATCATTTCTCGTTGGAAAATCTTTTAGTAGCCTCGCGCCTCACCAGAAGGATCGAATTGAATTATTTCTTGGGTTAAAAGAAGACCCGAATGGAAAAGATTACAACAGAAACAGAGCAATGTCAGCGGTGGGTTCGGGTGGTTGGTCAGGAAAAGGCTATAAAAACGCCTCCGTATCAAGTGTCGAATCGAACCACGTGCCTGAATCCGAAACCGACTTTATTTTTTGCCCATTTGCAGAAGAATGGGGTTACGTCGGCGTGATCCTTCTTATATGTCTTTACATGTTTATGTTGATTCGTATTTTATATATTGCGGAGCGACAACGTTCTGCATTTAATCGAATCTACGCCTATTGTGTGGCAATGATACTTTTTTATCACTTTGCCATTAATATAGGAATGAATATTGGTTTCGCGCCAGTCATTGGAATACCCTTACCTTTTTTTAGTTACGGAGGATCTTCAATGATGTCATTTTCTTTGATGATGTTTATTCTATTGAAACTTGATAGTCAGCGCAAGGATGTGTTGAGATAATTATTAATTTTAACTTCATGAAAAAAGCGAAAGAGCAAATCGAGTTGACAAAAAAGGAAAAAATATATTTCACTTCCATTTTTTGGTTTATTAGCTTATTCCCTTTTTTATTTATTAGTGGGCTGATTTTATTTCAGTCAGAAGATGATTTACCTCCTCTTTCTATGCTTGATAATCCGCCTGAAATGCAAGCCTCATTAATTATCGCTAAAACTGAAGGCGGAAAAGATACTATTTTAGGTCAATATTGGAAGGTCAACAGAACGAGTGTAAAGCATAAAGAAATTTCTCCTTTTGCTCTAGATGCACTTATTGCTACTGAAGACGAACGATTTTTAAAGCATTCGGGTGTCGACTTCAGAGCATTGCTCAGAGCGGTAACAGGCTTAGGCTCCTCTGGTGGTGCCTCCACAATTACACAACAGTTGGCTAAGCAGTTTTACACGTTGAACGAAAGAAATGAAAAGTCAAGCGGATTGGTAAAAGCATTTAAATTTCTCAATGTAAAAGCAAGAGAAAACATTCTCGCCAAACGATTGGAAGAACGTTATACAAAGGAAGAAATAATTACCTTTTATTTTAATCAAGTTGACTTCCTTCACAATGCAGTTGGGATAAAAAACGCATCTAGAATTTACTTTAACAAAGAACCAATTTCCTTAACTAAAGAGGAAGCAGCAACCTTGGTTGGTATGTGTAAAAATCCCGCATTATACAATCCATATTCTTTTAAAATCAAAGATTACCGGGCAGAAATCGCACACGACTCTGGGAAGAAGATTTCAAGTGTTACAGAACAAGATGTTGCTGCTGCCAGAGCCAAAGATTCCATTAGATGTGTCGAGAGAAGAAACCAAGTTCTCTACCAATGGTATCGTAACTCAAGTGAAGGAAATGAAGCTATTCAGAACCCTCTTTCCAAAGAAGAATATGAACGATTAAAACTAAAACCATTAATAACTACTTATACTCCACTTGATCATAAAGAAGGTATGGCGCCTTATTTCAGAGAATCATTACGAAAAGAAGTTGAAGATTTGCTGAAATCAAAAAACGAAAGCGGAGGCTATAATTACCTTCGCGAAGATGGTCAGCCTTATAATATTTATACAGATGGATTAAAAATCTATACAACGCTAGACCCTAATCTGCAGCGCCATGCAGAATATGCCGTTGAAAAACACTTGAAGGAAAAACTTCAAGGTGTTTTTGATCAAAATAATCGCGGATTGAAAAATTATCCTTTCTCTAATAAGATTGATGACAATACCGTGAAAACAATTTTATCTTCTGCGAAAAAAAATACAAAACGATACAAAGACCTAAGTAAATTAGGGTATTCTGAAAGTGAAATTGAGGAAAATTTTAATACTCCTACAAAAATGCGTGTATTTACGTGGGAAGGAGAAAAAGATACCACCATGACGCCGAATGACTCGATCAAATATTACAAGGCATTCTTACATGCAGGACTTGTTTCCATGGACCCTAGAACAGGTTTTGTTCGTGCTTGGGTAGGAGGGACAAATTATAAGCATTTTGCTTATGATCACGTTCGACAAGGGAAAAGACAAGTGGGATCAACTATGAAACCGTTTGTTTATGCCGCAGCTCTCTCTATGAAAGTGGTTAATCCATGCTCAACATTTTCACCAGATGAATATTGTATAGACTTAGTTGATCCACAAAATAGAGTTGTTGGTAAATATTGTCCCGAAGGATCGCCTGCAGCCAATATGAGAAGTGGGTTAGCAATGTCGTCAAACCCCACAACTGTCGCTGTAATGAAAAGAATGGGTGTTTTCAACCCCGTCGCGAAAACTGGTGGGCCTTATCAAATAGAAAAATTATTGAAAACAACAGAAATTGAACTCCATCCAAATGATGTTGTTCCATCCATGTGTTTGGGAAGTATGGACCTCTCCTTATATGAATTAGTTGCAGCACAATGCATTTTTCCGAATAATGGTATTTATGTTCGACCAACGACGATTGAACGTATTACTGATAGGAACGGAAAAGTAATTTATGAGGCGACTGAGCACAGAGAGCAAGCGCTCAATGCTTCTGTGGCTTACGAAATACTAAAAATGATGAAAGGAGTCGTTGAAGGTGGAACTGGTTCGAGCCTTCGAGGTGGAAATCCTTGGGGAGGAATTTACGCCCCAACGGCAGGAAAAACAGGTACAACCCAAAACAATTCAGACGGATGGTTTATAGGTATCACACCGGATCTAGTTACAGGAGTTTGGGTTGGCGCTGAAGATCGTTCTGTTAGGTTTAAAGACATGACATGGGGTCAAGGTGGTCGTATGGCTCTTCCAATTTATGGATATTACATGCAAAAGGTTTATAAAGACCCTGTCATTGCTCTTTCTACCAAAGATTTCATTCCTCCTCCAGATTATGATGCCCAGGCATATTCGTGTAACCAGGTATTTGTAGAAGAGGTAGTAGATGATTCAGAAATTCCCTTTCAATAATGAATAAAGTTGTACAAACAGTTGATAAAGCCCTTTTAGGCATAGAAGATGGAATGACGCTAATGATTGGAGGATTTGGTTTATGCGGAATCCCTGAAAATTCTATTGCACAGCTGGTGAAGTTAGGTGTAAAGAATTTAACCTGTATTAGCAATAATGCTGGTGTTGATGATTTTGGTCTCGGACTCCTCTTACAAACAAAGCAAATTAAAAAAATGATCTCCAGCTACGTAGGAGAAAATGATGAATTCGAACGACAAATGTTATCAGGCGAATTGGAAGTGGAACTTATTCCACAAGGCAGTTTGGCAGAGCGCTGCAGAGCAGGCGGTGCAGGTATACCCGCTTTTTTTACCCCCGCAGGTTATGGTACAGAAGTAGCTGAAGGTAAGGAAGTTCGTGTTTTCAATGGTAAACCCCACATTCTAGAGTCTGCACTCACTGCAGATTTTGCAATTGTAAAAGCTTGGAAAGGAGATACTGAAGGAAATTTAATTTTCAAAGCAACTGCCAGAAACTTCAATCCAATGATGGCAATGGCAGGTAAAATTACTGTTGCAGAAGTTGAAGAATTATTACCTGCTGGAACATTAGATCCTGACCAAATTCATACCCCAGGGATATTTGTTCAACGCATATTTCAAGGAACGCATTTTGAGAAAAGAATTGAACAACGCACGGTAAGAACAAAAAATTAAAGTCATGGCATTGGACAAAATAGGCATAGCGAAAAGAATTGCACAAGAACTTCAAGACGGTTGGTATGTAAACCTCGGTATTGGAATTCCCACACTTGTAGCCAATTATATACCTCAAGGAATAGAAGTAGAATTTCAATCTGAAAATGGCGTGCTTGGAATGGGACCTTTTCCTTTTGATGGTGAGGAAGATGCTGATTTGATTAATGCTGGAAAACAAACCATAACAGTGCGTCCTGGCGCAGCTTTTTTTGATTCTGCCACCTCATTTGCTATGATACGTGGACAACATGTACAATTAACCGTTTTGGGAGCAATGGAAGTTTCCCAAAATGGAGATATCGCAAACTGGAAAATCCCAGGTAAAATGGTGAAGGGAATGGGTGGGGCAATGGACTTAGTTGCATCTGCAGATAATATAATAGTAGCTATGATGCATAGCAATAAGGCAGGAGAATCTAAAATTCTGAAATCATGTACTTTGCCTTTAACTGGCGTTGGCTGTGTAAAAAAAGTTGTAACTGAATTAGCCGTTTTAGAAATTAAAGACAATAAATTTCATCTCCTCGAACGTGCACCAGGTGTAAGTTTGGAGGAAATAATAGCAAAAACAGAAGGTGATTTAGTTGTTCCTCGGGAGGTTCCTGAAATGGCACTTTAATCCATGAACGATAGCTATAAAATTGCACTTAGAGCTGCTATTGCGGGGAGCAGGGAAATAAGTAAAATTTACCAAGAAGATTTCGAAACGATTATAAAAGAAGACGGGTCGCCGCTAACTAAAGCCGATCTAGCTTCTTCATCGGCAATTCATAACCTATTGGATCCCTTGGGAATTCCTGTAACAGGAGAAGAATCTACACACCTGCCTTACGAAATAAGAAAATTATGGAAAGAGTCTTGGTGTATTGATCCACTTGATGGCACCAAAGAGTTCATCCGAAGAAACGATGAATTTGCCGTTAACATTGCACACATTATAGAAGGAAATGCTGTATTCGGGATTATCGCTTCCCCAGTTCAAGAAAGAATCCTATTCGGAGGCAAAAAAGAAGGTGTTTTTATCTCATCTTTCGAAAATATAGAAAATCCAACCAAATGGCAAAGCATACAAAGTGAAGATCAAATTGGCGCTACCTTAAAATTAATAGGTTCACGAAGTCATGGCACCGGACCCTTGAACGATTTACTTGAAACACTTGAGCCATCTTTCAAAGATATCACCTTTGCATCAAAAGGTTCTTCATTGAAATTCTTCGACTTAGCATTAGGAGATGCACATATTTACCCGCGTTTTGCTCCAACAATGGAGTGGGATATTGCTGCAGGACAAGCCATCATAGAAGCCCTGGGAGGAGAAGTGCTCGATTATCACCAAAAAACACCACTTGTCTATAATAAAGAAAACCTTTTAAACCCTTATTTCGTAGTACGTTCCAAAGCCCTTCTAATGGCAATGGAATGAAAAGATTACTTGTACTTTTATTTTTGATTCCAAATTGGATCTTAGCGCAACAAGGTTTGGTCCCAACTTCCTCTTATTATAGAGATCGTCTTTTTGATAATCAAATTGAATCTAGTGAAAGTAATAAGTTACATGGAAATTACATGGGAAGTGGATTTCTTCCTGAATTAGAAAGTTTTTATAATCTGCACGATAGAATTAGAGACCGAAGCAATCAGTATTCTGAATTCACAGAAAAACTCTTTAAAAAACACATGTTTGAGGTTAACGCTCAAGATGCAAAAGTTTTTATTTCGCCTGTTGGTGAATTTTCTTACGGAAAAGAGTTGAACGATACCACTGGAAATTACTTATATAAAAATTCTAGAGGGATTCAAATTCAAGCTGACTTATTTAAGAATTTCTCTTTTCAAACATCTTTTTATGAAAATCAAGCACGTTTCAGCAGTTTCGAAAGAGACTTCATCGATGCAAATGGCGAGTATTATACTACTTCGATAGGATATAATCAACAGAATGGGGTTGTTCCGGGAGCAGCCAGGACGAAACCTTTTAAAACAAATGGTTACGATTATGCTTTTGCTGTTGGTCACTTTGTGTATTCTCCTTTCAAAAATTTTAGTGTTGTTTCAGGAAACAACCAACAATTTGTAGGTTCTGGATACCGATCTCTTCTATATGGTAATCATCACATAGGTACGCCATATTTCAGAACTAAATTTACTTTCTTAAAAAAATGGGAATGGAATTTCTTCCGAACGAGGTCAATGAATCTTGTTCGTAAAAAAACATACACAACAGTTGAGGGCTATTACCAACCAAAAATCGTTGGAATAAACTATGTTACGTGGCGACCACTTCAAAAATTCTCCGTTCATTTTTCAGAAAACACAGTATGGAAAATGGGTGATTCTTTAGTAACAAAAGCTGCTCATCCTTTGGTTCTTAGTCCAGTCCCTTTTTCCGCGAGAATTACAACAAATGATGCGGTTTATTCCTTTTATGCTTTATCCTTAGATTGGTCGGTATTAAATTCACTAAGAACCTACGGTCAATTTGTAACTCCCTTTACTCGTTCATTTGCTGGTCAAATCGGCATTCGGTATAATCCTAAAATTCCTATACGAACTCTCCTTCAATTAGAATATAACGTCGTATCAAAAAACATGTATCAAGGGGTTAACGAGTTAACAAATTATTCAAACTACAACCTTCCAATAGCACATATTATGGGTAATGGATTTCAAGAAATTTTATTTCGAATTAGTAGTGAGTTGAACCGTTTCTATTTCGGGCTCAATGCTCATTTGTTTTTTCTAAAAGATTATACCCGCCATAGTTTGCAAGCCATTCAACTTCAAAATTCAACAACTAATGGGTTATTAAACAATACTAAACTCGAGATTGGATACCGTCTTAATCAAAAGCTCAACATCAATATTTATGCACAATGTGTTCAGCGAAAAGAATGGTGGGAACAAGGAAAAAGTACTCTTTTGTTTCAGGTAGGAATAAGAACCGGATTAATAGATAATGTCAATGATTTTTAGATTTTTAATTCTTCTTTTTCTTCCTTATTTAACTTGTTTTGCGCAAGGCCGAATAAATTATTTGATTGAAGAATTACCATCCGATTCTTCGGAAGCCTTGAGTTATACCTGTCACTCTAGTATTTTGCCAAAGGTAAATAGAAACACGCCATTCTCACCATGTCTTGGTGCTACATTTTCCGCCGATAATATTATTTCATACGATAAATATGCTCCCTCTTCTACATATGCCCGTTTAGGTCTCGGAATTCAAACGGATTTGTCAATTACGCAAAAATGGTATGCACGTGTGGGGTATAATTTTTCAACAATCAACAACGATACAAATTTTCTCGATACACGCTCTTTTTTCTATTCACGAAACAACAGCAGTATTATTGGCTCACACAACCTGTTGAGTCGAGTATCATATACCCCTAATCATATTTTTAACTTTCAAGGAGGGTTAGACAGAAACTTTATCGGAGAAGGGAACAGGTCCTTGTTTTTAAGTGATTTTGGCAAACCGTATCCATTCGCTCAAATGAGTGCCCGCTTTTGGCATGCAGAATACCTGGTGATGTATCAATTTTTCAAAGAAGAAGTGAATGAAAATTGGCGAAATAAATTTGGCGCAACACATTACCTCAGCTGGAATGCAACAAAATGGTTAAATTTCGGGTTATTCGAAACAGTAGTTTTTCAGCCAAAAGACACCTTACTGAACCGAGGTTATGAATTAGAATACCTAAACCCTGTAATTTTTTATCGACCACAGGAATATGCTATTGGTTCATCCGATAATGTGTTACTTGGGGCCTCATTTTCTGCCAAATGGAAAGAACATACCGCATACGGTCAACTGATTGTGGATGAATTCCTATTGTCAGAGATCAAAGCCAAATCCGGGTGGTGGGCAAACAAGTACGGAGCTCAATTAGGAGTTAAAGGAAGATTTAAAGTTAAAAAAGATAAATTCTTCTACCGTATTGAAGGAAATGCTGTTCGACCCTATACTTATGCGCATTTAAATGCCTTGCAAAACTATGGGCATGCTGGATCAACACTTTCCCATCCATACGGTGCAAATTTTGCTGAAATTTTGGGAGAACTTAAATGGCAAAAAAACAAATGGTTAATTAAGAGTTTTGTTTCTTACGGAATACAAGGCCTTGATAAAGATGGAAAAAGTTATGGTGGGGATGTTTATCAACCCTATACCAACAGACCTTATGAATACGATCATGAAATCGGCCAAGGCAAAAAAAATAATTTTTTCAGAAGTCAAAATATGTTGAGTTATCAAATTTATCATACCTATCAAGTGTTCGCTGAACTTAACCTAAGATTTGACTCTGCAGAACAACGATTTTCATTTTTTCCATTAATTGGATTTAGAAGCAATTTGTGGAATGACTATCGGAACTATTAACAAAAAAGGGGAACTCTACGGCTCCCCTCTTATTTTCATCTTTCGAGTATACTTAACTTAACCCGATTATATTCCTAATTTCAATTTCGGTTTTATTTCGTTTTACACCGGCAGGATTTAAATAAGTCCTGTTAACAATTCGACCGTGAATAGCTACCTTTTTCCCTTTTTGTGCATAATGTTCGATGAATTCCGCAAGATTTCCCCATGCAAAAACGTTATGCCATTGCGTCGTTTCCATGTATTTTCCGTCGTTTTTGCGTTCTGTTTTTTGCGTAGAAAGTTTGAAACGCGCCACAGATCTTCCATTGTCGAATTTTGTATATTGGGCGTCGGTTCCTATTTTACCTATTAAGGTGATGTAATTTTTTAATGTATTCATGATTAGTATTTTCTTTGGATAAAAAAAGGCGGAGGGGTTCCCTCCGCCGTTAGCTTACAGGAGGATCAAATCGTTAACCTCGACTTCAGAAACAAATTTTCGTTCCCCATTCAATTTGTAGAAACGACTCACCAATTTGCCTTCTACCGCAATTTCATGACCGACTTCTGCTAATTCTTCCAACACTTGTACCCACTTTCCCCAAGCAGTCAAGACGTGCCAATTTCTCCTCGCTTTGGTGTTTCCCTCCGCATCCAGGTAGAACTCCTTGGTCGCCACAGTAAACTTTGCTATTTTTCTTCCATTCGAAAGCTCCATGATTTTTGGTGCGGAGCTCACCTTACCTATTAAATTAACGTGATTCATTTGTTTTAATGCTAATAAATTGTTTGTATCTGTCATGTGAAATAATTTGAATATAAATGAATAGACTATGCCGCCTTTTTTGCGTTGATTACTAAAAATTCAGTCGCTTCTACAATCGTGGAGAAACGCTTTTCTCCAGATTTGCTTTCATAAGACTGATTGACTAAGCGGCCCTCCAATATGATCTCATTGCCTTTGTCTAATATGCGTTTTACTCGCTCGGCAATTTTACCCCAGGCATTAATAGTATGCCATTGTGTGACATCCTGCCATTCGCCACCCTTGTCTTTAAAGCGCTCGTTTGTCGCTACGGTAAAACGTGCTAGCGTTCTTCCTGATTCGAAGGTTACTACTTCCGGCTGCGCTCCTAGCCTGCCGATCAACGTCACTTTGTTTTTAAGTGCATTCATGTTTGAAAAAATTTAAAAAAGGTTTGTAAAAAATTCAACATTTCGATCTCGTTATCGATTTGTCTCGGCAAAGTTGCGGCATCAAAAAAATCATATTCGGTTATTAATTGTTTTAATTCGTTTGTTACGTATTTATATTCGTTTATACTTGTTTTATTTCTTGATTTTCATTAATTTAAATATTTTATTTTTTTATCTTTTTATGTCTTTTTTATTCTGTATTACGCTATAGAATTTGTCAATAATTATAGTTTTTGCAGTGAAAAGATTGAATGCACGAGAATTGAAAATAAATTGAGATAATTGCTTATTTTTGTTGTGCAAAAAAAACATAATGAAAATATTAGTATGCATTAGCAAATCCCCGGATACGACTTCCAAGATTGCATTCACTGAAGCCAACACAAAATTTGATGAAAATGGCGTGCAGTATATCGTTAACCCTTACGACGAATGGTACGCATTAGTGCGTGCCCTTGAAATTAAAGAAACTAATGGCGGACAAGTAACAATTGTGACAGTTGGTGCGGCTGCAGATGAAGCTGTCATAAGAAAAGCACTTGCCATTGGAGCAGATGAAGCGGTAAGAATTGATGCCGATCCTAAAGATGCGCATTTTACGGCCATTCAAATTGCGGAATACGCAAAAAACAATGCCTTTGACTTAATTTTAACTGGAAAAGAAACTATTAATTACAATGGTTCCCAAGTTGGAGGTATGATTGCCGAAGCTCTTGATTTACCTTATGTTTCGATTGCAACTAAACTTGATGTAAACGGGAATGGCTTAACATTGGAGAGAGAAATTGTCGGAGGAATTCAGGTGGTTGAAGTTTCTTTACCCGCGGTAATTTCTTGTGCTAAGGGTATGGCAGAACAAAGAATTCCAAACATGCGCGGTATAATGGCAGCAAGAACAAAACCATTACAAGTAGTAAGTCCTGTTGCTGTTGAAGACCTAACAAAATTTTCGTCTTACGAAATGCCAAATTCAAAATCTGCTGTCAAAATGATTTCTCCGGACAACATGGACGAGTTAGTTAGTCTCCTTCATAACGAAGCAAAAGTTATTTAATTCTTAAAAATCACACGCATGATATTAGTATATATTAATTCTTCAAATGGTCTTTCAAAATCAACTTTTGAAGCAGTAACTTATGGGAAAAAACTTGGTGAAGTGGTCGTTATAACAAACGGGATAACTTCTTCCGATACACTAAGTACATTAGGTGAATACGGCGCAAGCAAGGTTTTGGTAGATAGAAATATCGATGGAGAAGATGCACAACAACTTACTAAACTTGTCGCATGGGCTGCTCAAGAAGTTGGAGCGAATACAGTGATCTTTTCTCACGATTTAACCGGTAAAGCTGTTGCCCCAAGATTATCCGTAAGATGGAAAGCAGGATTAGTTTCTGGTGCAATAGCCTTACCAGATGCTGATGGCTCCGTTCGCGTAAATGTATTTTCAGGCAAAGCAATTGGAAAAGTCCAAGTACAAACATCTAATAAAATAATTTCTTTATTGCCAAACAGTATACAACCTGAAAAAAGTGGTACGTCTTGTGCGGTGAATGAAATTTCTGCAAATGTTGGTTCAGGTGCCGTTAAAGTGGTTTCAACCAAAAAACCAGAAGGTGAAATTCCTTTGCCAGAAGCCGAACTGGTAGTTTCAGCCGGAAGAGGATTGAAGGGACCTGAAAACTGGGGAATCATTGAGGACTTGGCGAAATCGATAAATGCTGCAACGGCTTGTTCTCGACCGGTAGCTGATATTGGTTGGAGACCTCATCACGAACATGTTGGACAAACAGGAGTGGCTATAAGGCCAAACTTATACATTGCAGTTGGTATTTCTGGAGCTATTCAGCATTTAGCAGGAGTAAATGGTTCCAAAGTGATCGTTGTTATCAATACGGATCCTGAAGCTCCATTCTTCAAAGCAGCGGATTACGGAATCGTGGGAGATGCTTTTGAAGTAGTACCAAAACTAACAGCAGCTTTACAAAAATTTAAGGCGACACAGCATTAATTATTACCAAAATGCAGAAAATTCGTTTAGAAATTACGGGTATCGCCTACAGTCAAACACAATCTGGATCTTATGTTTTGACCCTTTCTGAATCCGCTGGAAAAAGAAAATTACCAATAGTTATTGGGGGTTTTGAGGCGCAGTCGATTGCTGTTGAGTTGGAAAAAATGGTACCAAATAGACCATTAACACACGATTTAATTAAAATGCTTTGTAAATCTTATAGCATTTCAGTGAAAGAAATATTAATTTACAAGTTCTTCGAAGGTGTATTTTACGCAAAAATCATTTGTGAAAAAGATGGCGTTTTGACGGAGATTGATTCACGCACCTCTGATGCGATAGCCGTTGGTGTAAGATTTAATGCTCCCATTTTTGCCCTTTCGGAAGTTGTAGAGGAGGCTGGTGGGGTTGATGACGGATCGGAAGATTATGACGATGAAGTAGAATTAAATGAGTCTGAAGAATCTTCTGGTGAGATGGAGCACTTAAATGAGGAAGAATTACAAAACATGTTGAGCGATGCCATAGATAACGAAGACTATGAACTGGCTTCTAAAATTCGCGATGCTTTAAAAAATCGAAATTAATGCAAATTAAAAACCGATTAATTGTCATGAGCTTTCTGCAGTTTTATGTGTGGGGAGCATGGCTAATAACAATGGCAAATTATTGGTTCGGAAATTCAATTGGTAATGGTGCTGAATTTGGTGCCGTTTTCGGTACAATGGGTATCGCATCTGTTTTCATGCCAACACTCATGGGTCTCGTTGCTGATCGTTGGATAAATGCAGAACGCGTTTATGGCATATTACACATTCTTTATGCTGGGGCCCTCTTCTATTTACCACAAGTCAATAATCCAAATGATTTTTTTCTTGTTATGTTGATCGCCATGATTTTTTACATGCCGACTATTGCCCTAACAAATTCAATTTCTTATTCCTTATTACAAAGTAATGGAGGAGACGTTGTAAAAGATTATCCTCCCATTAGAGTTTGGGGAACAATAGGTTTTATTGTTGCCATGTGGGTTACAAACTTGACTGGAAATAAAGCCAGTGAAAATCAATTTTACCTTGCGGGAATAATTGCAGTAGCCCTTGGAATTTACGCTTTCACCTTACCCCCGTGTATTCCTCAAAAAAATAAACAAAAGGATAACTCCATTTTTCAAACCTTGGGCCTCGATGCCTTCAAGTTGTTTGCAAATTATAAAATGGCGCTATTTTTCGTGTTTTCGATGTTCTTGGGTGGAGCATTACAATTGACAAATGCCTATGGAGATGTTTTTTTATCCGATTTCGAACATTTTCCCAAATACGCAGATTCCTTGGTGGTTAAATACTCCACCATAATTATGTCTATATCTCAAATTTCCGAAACTTTATTCATTCTTGCCATTCCCTTTTTCCTGAGAAGATTTGGGATTAAGACTGTAATGCTTTTTAGCATGTTAGCGTGGGTCTTGCGATTTGGAACTTTAGCTTATGGAAATCCTAACGAAGGATTGATGTTGATTGTATTTTCGTGTATTGTATATGGAATGGCTTTTGATTTTTTCAATATTTCTGGTTCCCTTTTCGTAGAAACAAATACGACACCTTCAATTCGTTCTTCAGCACAAGGTTTATTTATGATGATGACAAATGGGTTTGGGGCAATTATTGGAAGTAATGTGGCAGGATGGGCAATAGATCGCTATTTTACATTGAAATTTACCGCTCTTTCGGATGTAGCCGCCTATCTTGAAACTAATGAAGACAATGCCGTGCTTCAAACTCTTTTGAAAAAAAATGAAATAGTAGCTGAAGGAGATATTTTGAGCAAAGAACTCATAATGAAAGATTGGCCCTCTATCTGGTTGTCTTTTGCCGCATATGCATTGGTTGTGGCTATTTTATTTTGGCTATTATTCAAGCACAAACACGATTCAACCCAAAAGCTGGAGATAAAGCACTAACCCATTAGCTTGTAAATTTGTATCCTACCCCTCTTATTGAATGAAAATGCTGAGGGATTTTAGGGTTAGCCTCGAATAATTTTCTAAAGGTAAGGATGAAATTATCGATGGTTCGTGAGGTTGGAAACTGATCTGTGCCCCATACATTATCAAGCAATTCATCTCGCGACACAACCCTGCCCTCATTCTTGATGAAAAACTCTAAAAGCGACATTTCCTTCTTTGAAAACTCATATAAAATGATCCCCTTATCGTTTTTTACATGAAATGATAAAAAGTCAATTAATTTATTGGATATCTTGAACTCTTTTAGGTCTGTGTTGAGCTTACTTTGGGTTAGAACATTCACTCTCAACAGGAGCTCTTCTAAGTCAAAAGGCTTTGATAAATAATCGTTTGCCCCCAATTTCAACCCTTGAATTCTATCTTGGGTGGTTCCCTTGGCCGATAAAAACAAAATTGGAACATTACTTTTCTGGCGAATTAATTCACACAACTTAAATCCACTCACTTCTGGCAACATGACATCCAAAATTATCAAGTCATAAGACCAGTTTGCCGAAAAATGAGCAGCCGCAATTTTTCCATTTTTAAAGCACTCGACCTTAAATCCCTCTAATTCTAAATTTAATTTGATTAAATCAATCAAATTTTCCTCGTCTTCTACCAAACAAACTGTTCCCATTCTTCTTTTTTTAACCGAGATAGTTTATATTTGTGAAGTTAACTAAAAGCTATTAAACCATGAAAAAACTATTACTTTCCTTCAGTGTTTTATTTTCAGTTATAACCTTCTTTAATGCGCAACAATTACTGCCCGTAATCAATAAATTCCATGTTGACGCATCCGTAGAAGTTAAAAACTTAAGCGCCCCAGATGTAAAAAGTCTTTTGCAAGA
>CAZLVX010000039.1:0-15210 GCA_964562965.1 uncultured Lishizhenia sp. | reverse complement strand
TTTGGTTACAAACCTTCCACCTATATCGTTCCCGATACGCTTACTGAAAACCGATACAGCATCATACACTTAATGGAGATTGACACCATAAATCTCCCTGAAATCACCTTGTATCCATGGCCCACAAAAGAACAATTTGACGCCTATATTATTAATATGGAGCCCTATGATGACGCAATTCGTCGTGCTCAACGAGAATTATCTGGAGAGTCCTTGGCGATAGTCGCTGCAAAATTAGATGCTGATGGATCTTTAGCCTACGGAAATTCATACAACGAACGCATGTCTAAATTATACACCAATGGTCAGCTACCTGTTAACAATTTGTTCAATCCATACTCGTGGGCTAAACTCGTACAAGACTGGAAACAAGGTAAACTAAAGCGTCAGTAATGAACGTTATTACAGAGAAAAACCCTTGCTATTTTTACAATCCAAAAACGTTTCCTGAATTACAGGTTTTAGTAGAAAACTGGGAAATTATTAAAAATGAATTGATACATCTCTTAAGTTTAGACGAAGGAAAGCGTTGGTTAAACACATTCCCTGAGTACGTTGAGAATAAAGATAATAAATCGTGGAAAGTTTTTTCATTCCTGTTTTTCATGATGAAAAGTAATCGAAATGCATCCTTATGTCCACATACTGCAAATTTGATTTATTCGATTCCTACTATACTCTCTTGTGATTTTTCTTTTTTACCTGGCCAAACTAAAATAAAGCCGCATGAAGGATATACGCGCATGGTACTTCGCTGTCATTTACCCCTAATTGTTCCTGAAGGAAATCAATGCGGCATTCGCGTTGGAGATGAAACTCACTTTTGGAAAGAAGGAGAATTGGTGGTATTTGACGATTCATTCGAGCATGAAGCGTGGAACGATTCAAATGAAAATAGAGTTGTACTTATGTTCGATATTCCGAATCCTTTATGGGGATATAGTGCAGAAGAAATTAGTCACTATAAAATCCAACATTTAGAAGACCCTTTTCTACTCTCGTTTGCCTCGAAAGATCAATGGATGAATTGTTTTAAAGCCCGGGAATTGCCATTGGTGGAATTTTAGCTTCCAAAAGACAATTTATTTCTCTCATATTTAGGTCGCTACTGGTGCCATTTAATTCCATTAAATTTGACTCTTCACAATACAAACTGGCAACTTTATTTAATTTTAGACCATGTGTCAAATATCGTTCACGTGAAAGTTCAAAAAGTTGATCGTGTGTATTTTTGGCTCCAGATATTTCTTCATAACCCATTAATTTGTTGTACTGAATAGCACGTTCATTCGTTTTTAGCACCCGAATTCTTGATTTTGAAATATGTGGCAGAAGGTAAAAAACGAAATTAAGTAAACATAAAGAAGCAAAAACCGCAGCGAATGAATCCTCATAAGCTTTATCCCCAATGAAAATTCCACCTTCACCAAATCCTCTCTCTAGATCATAATCTTTCGCATTAATTAGTCCTACCTTATTTCCTTTAAATAGAATTAAGAAATAGTAATTGTATTGATTGTTAATCGTGTCGAACCATTTTAATTGCATTTCGGTTGTGATATATTCTCGATATATCATCTGTTGCGCAACATGTGCTTCATTTCGCCACTTTCTTACAAGCTCTATATCTTCTAATTGAAGGCGACGAAGTTCAACATCAAATTGCTTAAGACTCAACATTGCTTTTCGGACACATAAAAGGCTGGAGCATGATTCAAATTTTTCATCATGTTTCTTAAATACTGAGCTATTACTCCAATTCCAATTAAAATTAGACCAGTGGAAAATAATATAGCAACCATGAGTGAAATATAGCCCTCAATTTTTATTTTATCTATGAAGAATTTGTAGAGTAAAAAAATTGCAACTAAAAAATTAGCAGAGGCGAGAATAAAACCGGTGAGCGTCACGATTCGCAGTGGAATTGCAGTAGAATACATCATCACCGTCATGGTGGTGCGCACTAGTCCTCCAAATTTATACCTCGTTTTTGTAATTGCTTGTCCGTAATTTTCAACATCCACAAATTGAACCTGAGATGTATACCAAAGAAGAAATTCGTCGATGAATACAAAAGAATGATGAGTAACGGCTAGTTTCCTTGCTAAATTCCCATCAATAAGTCGAAAACTACTGCCTCTGCCCTTTAATTTCCCTTCAGATTTTGACAAAAGTTTATACACCCATTTTAAAAACTTCCTAAACTTACCTTCTCTCGATTGGTATTCCCCATAGACAAGGCTAGCTTCACTATTTTGTTGAGCACTAATCAACTTGCTGAATTCATTTGGATGTACTTCCAAATCATCGTCCATGGTTAAAATAAATTTACCATTGGATTCATTTATTCCGGCTAGTGTTGCCCCGTGCTGTCCGAAATTTTTCCCTAAACGAATAATTTTAATATTCTCCTGTTTCTTTTTGAGCTCTTTAAGCTTTTCCCATGAACTATCAAAAGAAGCGTCATCTACGAAAATAAACTCTGTATCCTTTTTGAAAAAAACGACAGAATTTAGGGTGTCCACTAATTGTTGAAGACCTTTTTCGTTATTAAAGACAGGAATGACTACACTGTACAACACGAAGCTAATTTACATTAACTTTCGGAAATAACTAAATCTTATCCTGTTTTAACGTTTGCTTATCATGATAGAAATAAATAGGAGCAAATCGATTACATTTTTACGAATGTTCTTGTAATGTTTCTTCCTCCTATGGAAATTGAAATAAAATAACAACCCTCTTCTAACTGAGAAATATTAATATTCGTAATCGTGCCACCTTTTTCAATTTGAGATTTCAGAATTTCTTTTCCTGATAAATCTGTTACTAAAACATCTGCATTTTCATCCATTTCACCTGTTTCAATTGTGATTTCATTAAACGCTGGGTTTGGATATATTGACAAAATTAAATTTGACAAATCTTCCAATCCGATTGTAGAAGATGCAGTACACGCACATTTATTTTTCACACCTGTCGTTACAACGGCCTCAGGAGCTCTATAATTAGCCTTTACCCAACATTTTTGACCTGGTTGAGTTGCCGTAGCATTTCTGATTCGCATGGTATACCAACCGTCGTAAGTCGCTGTTAATGTAAAATCGTAAGGACCTGTTTGAGAAATCGAATCTACTGATTGACAATCTTTATCCAAAATCACCAATTCTATTCCACTTAAAGTATCCGAAGGAAATACTGAAAAGATCATATCTGTTCCTGCTTTGGCATAAATACGACCAACCGTTCTACAATCTTTTGAATTTGAAGGCAGTGCCCCGCCTTGTTGCAAGGAAGAAATATGTGAATCGCCAAGATCGTCCGCCATTTCCCATTCTTGTACGATATTTTCAGCTGTTCTAACGTAATTATCTGTAATTCCTTGAGGAGCCCAAACTGAATATCCTCGTCTTCCTTGAGCTGCACTACCATCACAAGGAGGAATGGAAATATCCACTTTTCCTCCGCCGTAAACTGTTCGCTGCGCAGTTCCATTCGCTCCTGAATAATCAATTAGAATTGTTCCGTCAGCCCAAGAGGTTTGAACTCCGGTCAAATTCTGCCATTGCGTCCAACTATCTGTTACAGCAACCAAAGCCTTCGCCTGTCTTTCAATAACCAATGCATCTGCTGCTTGCCATCTCACCAAATATGCTCCTTCTTTAAATCTCAGATTTTGATGACACCAAATTAGATTTTCAATATCGCTTCGAGCTGGAAGGGTTGAATCGATTTTTGGATCATGAGTAAAACGATTTCCGTTGTAACCAATATTGAAAAGGTCCTCGAAAAATATTTGAGGAGCGCCATCAACAGCAAGAGCTATAGCGTGAACCATGCTGTTTCGTCCATCATTTGGTTCCACTTCAGTTCCCAAAGCAGTATTCCATCCAACATAATTACCCTGTGAATTTAGTTGCGGCCTAAACGTATCGTGATTATTAACAAATGGTACCGTGCGCTGACGATTCAATTGTTGGGAGCCTGGTAATGTAGACAAGTCATAGTTTCCATTTCCTGCCACAATATTGCGCAGATTTCCTCTAAGCGAAAAATCGAAAGTTCCGGATCTATTTTGAACTTGATTACACCAACTGTCCATTTCGTTAATACCTCCAACCCACTCTCCAACAGAAAACAAATCAGTTCCACCACTCGCCCAACCTGCGTTGTTTTGCAAGTTCCACAAAATATCCTCCGCAACACTTGCTGGAAAATGCTTTACGGCATCTAAGCGAACACCATCCCATCCCATTTGTTTTTTATACCAAATCATCCAATTTCTCATTCCGTTTCGCATGTAATCAGAGGTTTGGGTTGGATTATAAGTTAAAGCATTACTACTCTGACCGAATGCATTGCTCTCATAGGAAATATCTGGCCCCCAATAAGCACTATTGATTTCGTTTGTACAACACGCATTGTTTGGATTCGGATAAAAATTTTGCCAGTTTTTAGGGAATCGACCGGCTCGAGCATAATAATTTGATGAGGTTTCATTATTTCCGGGCGTAGCAAAACTGGTGTATCGAAAGTTTTTATAACGGTTCGTTTGTCCATCATCCATAGCTGCAGGATCTTGACCTCCACTTCCTGTTTGACTTCCAGCTCCAACTACGTGATTAAGAACAATATCTTGAATTACATCTATGCCATTCGCTTTAAAAACCGCCATCATTCGTAGTAATTCGTCTTTGTCACCCATACGTGTTTTAACATTTCCTTTTTGCCATTTATCTCCTAAATCGTAGTGATCAAAAGGAGCATATCCGACACTATTCGTGCCTGTGTTTTTAATTGAAGGGGGTATCCAAACAGCATCTATTCCCAAAGATTTTAAACGTGGGGCTAATTCAGTTAAGTAATTTGCCCAACCGTTTTGGTAGTTATTATTCCAGTAATCCCACCAAAAGCCTTGCAAAACTAATTGACGATTAGTCGGATTTACATTTGAAGGTGGGTTTGGATTTGTTGACTCAAAATTATAAGCTCCTGTCGTACTGTTAAAGGAAATGTTGTATTCTCCTGCCGGAACTTGAACATTTGGACCATCTTGAATTCCTGTACCTGAAGGAAAATTAGAATTCCCCCAATTCACTGTCCAAGAAGCATTTTGTCTGAATTTTACTTGCTCCGTGGCATTAAACGTATACGTTAAGGTCCAATTGGTATTATCCGTCGAATTCATGTTGACATCACTCGCCCAATTGGTAAATGTTCCGATGATACTTACTGTTTGCCCGAAAGTGAACAATGAGGTCAGAAACAAGCAAATAAACAAAGTTACTTTTTTCATAAGGTTGCCGTTTTAGTGGTAGTTTTTATGCAGGATTTTCCAGCTTTCACAGGAATATTTTCATCAAAAAGTATCAATTCAAGATCTTGAGATCCTTTATTTATAATTTCACATTCATTCTGAGAAACTCGAATTTCAAGTGGTTGATTTCTCACAAGCACTTGAAATTGGTAATTATCCCAATGCTGGGGAATTACAGGATTCATTACAATTTTGTCAGAAAACACACGAATTCCTGCCATACCTTCTACAATTGCCATCCAAGTTCCCGCCATACTCGTAATATGCAAACCTTCATCTGCCTCGTGATTATAATCATCTAGGTCGAGACGTGAAGTCCGCAAGTAGAGTTCATAGGCTTTGTCTAGTCGACCAATTTTTGCAGCTAAAACACTATGTATACAAGGTGATAACGACGATTCGTGAACGGTTTTTGGTTCGTAAAAATCAAAATTATCTTCGATTGTTTTTTGATCGAAATGATCTTCAAATAAATAAATTCCTTGAAGTACATCTGCTTGTTTTATAAAGATAGAACGCAAGATCCTATCCCAAGACCAATGTTGATTAATCGGACGTTGGTTTTCTGGAATATCGTTTACCGAAAGTTGTTCTTTGTCTAAAAATCCATCTTGTTGCAAGAAAATGTTTGAACTTTCAATTTTAGGAAAATAAATGGCCTCCGAAAGTTTTCTCCAAGCATTTATTTCTATTGTTGACAATCGCTCTACTGATGTATCCGTGATCTTCTCATTTACCTCGAGTGCGTAGTCAAGACACCATTTTGCCAGGTAATTCGTATACCAATTGTTATTGACGTTGTTTTCGTATTCGTTCGGACCTGTTACTCCTAACATTACAAACGCTTTTTTATCTTCGGACCAATTAAATCGTTGCGCCCAAAAACGTGCAATCGCGAACAAAACTGGTCTTCCGTAGTGAATCAAATAAGATTCATCCCCTGTGTGTCGAATATAATTATAAATAGCAAAAGCAATAGCTCCGTTGCGGTGAATTTCTTCGAAGGTGATTTCCCATTCGTTATGACACTCTTCTCCGTTCATGGTCACCATTGGATATAGTGCAGCTCCGTTTTTAAATCCTAATTTCTGAGCGTTCTCGATGGCTTTATCGAGTTGATTGTAACGGTAAATTAGCAATTGACGAGCAACTTTCGGATCTGCTGTCTTTAAGTAGAAAGGCAAACAATAGGCCTCTGTATCCCAATAAGTAGCACCTCCATACTTCTCACCTGTAAAACCCTTTGGACCAATGTTCAATTTTTCATTTTTTCCGGTATAGGTTTGGTACAATTGAAAAATATTAAATCGGATCGCTTGTTGTGCTGCGGTATCACCTTCAATGATGATATCTGCTTTATCCCAAATTTCTTTCCAGGCTGCAACGTGGTCAGCAAGTAATTTATCGAAACCATTTACATAGGCATCCCTTACCTTATTTATCGAGCGAGGGATCACTGAAAATTCAGAATGATTAAGTGTTGATGCAATTGAAATGTATTTCTTCAAGGTATATTTAGTTCCTTTTTCCAAGAAATGTTCAAAGTTATTTTCAACGTAGAAATCTTTTGAAAACGTATTCGGATGAATATCGAGAAGTTCATCTTTCTTCCAAAATGAAAATCTCATGGCTGTAGCAACAGTAAAATTCGTTTTTTTCGTGCGTGTACAAACGTATCCTTTTTTCAAATCTACTTTATGACTGTCTTCTTCCCAGAAAAACTCATCATAGTTCGAATCGTGGTTCATGACTTTCCCATCTAAATAAGGCGTGAATTTTACGTTTCCACTGAAATTAATTGGAGTTACGGAATAACGTATAGCAGCCAATTCATCATCGGCCATTGAACAAAGACGTGTCGACTCAATTTCAAGCTCTTTTCCCGAATCAAAACGGACTCTAAACTTTCGAATTAACAAGCCTTGCTTCATATCTAATTCTCGGTAGAAAGAAAGAATTGTTTGTTTATTTAAATCTAAAATTTCACCATTTACTTCAATGTTTATTCCAATCCAATTACAAGAGTTTAACACTTTTGCAAAATATTCTGGGTAGCCATTTTTCCACCAACCTACGCGTGTTTTATCCGGATAATAAACACCACCAACATAACTTCCTTGCAGGGAAGGACCCGAATACGTTTCTTCAAAATTTGCACGTTGACCAAATCCTCCATTCCCAATACTAAAAATACTCTCCGCCTGTTTTTGTTTTGACGGATCAAAGCTATTTTCACTAATTTTCCATTCCTCTATTTCAAACAAATTATGCATATTCTTCTAGGCTAAATTCAATTAAATTTGGTAAGTAATAATCAACATGTGCCTTAAGCGAAGGATTACCAACGCCTATAGCCACAAATCCTCCATCTTTTGCTGCTTGAATTCCGCTTTGTGCATCTTCAAACACAATGCATTGTGAAGGATCAATACCCATTTGTTCCGCTCCTTTGATAAAAACTTCCGGATGAGGTTTAGGGTATGAAACATCGTTTCCATCTACAATTGCTGTAAAATATGTGTCAATTTCCAGTTTTGACAAGATAAATCTAGCGTTTTTACTAGATGAACCCACGGCGCATTTCAACCCCATATCTTTTGCTTTTTTTAGAAGTTCAAGTACTCCAGGAAGCAAGTTAGTTTGATTTAAGTTTTGAATGGAATTGAGGTAAAATTCATTTTTCTTGGTCAGTAACTCATTGAAGTAATCTTCTGAAATTATTTTTGATCCCATTTCAAGAATTTTCTTCAAGGAATCTACCCTACTTATTCCTTTCAATTGCTCGTTATCCTCTTCATTAAAGGAAATACCCAATACCTCAGCAGTATTTTTCCATGCCACAAAATGGTTATGTTCTGTGGTTACCAAAACACCATCTAGATCAAAAATTAATGCTTTAATTTTATTACTCATCTTCTTTAATTCTCAGGGTGAGAAAAGCCGCTAAAATAATAAGTACGCCTCCTATAGTCACGGCTGCCATTCTTGAACCATCCAACCAATGTTCCATTATTTTACCAAAAAATAGAGAGGCAATAATCTCAGGTAATACAATAAAAAAGTTGAAAATCCCCATGTAAATTCCTATTTTATTTTCCGGTAAACAGCCCGTTAACATGGCATATGGCATGGAAAGAATGCTACTCCATGCTATTCCGACCATTCCCATAATAACGAAAAGCATCCATATTTGACTAGGTCCTCCAACAAAATTGATGAGAATTAAACCAAGGCCACCAGTTATCAAACACATGAAGTGCGTCCATTTCATGGAGAATTTTGAAGCTAAAAGAGGCAGGAAAAGGGCAAAAATAAATGTTATCACATTCTCAAATGCGAAGGTTAGACCTGCCATGTTTTGGCCATCAGTATACGTTTGCGTTCCTGTTGCCCCTCCATAAATATCTGCTGCAACTGTTGGTGTGTAAAAAAACCACATAAGGAATAGACCTGGCCAGGTGAGAAATTGAATTAATGCAAGTTTTTTCATGCGAACAGGCATGTTAAACAATGCGTTTTTTATTTCAAGAAAACCCGCTCCGAATCCTTTAGATTCCTCTGCTTTTTTTTCTTCTAATTCAATATCAGAAGGTGGATATTCTTTAGACGTCACAACGGTATACAAAACTGCGGATATAAAAGCACCAGCACCAATATAAAAGCTCCATTTTACATTATCTGCAACTTGTCCGTCATTACTTACGGATGATACATCGAACCAATTAGTAAACATCCACGGTAAAGCGGAAGCTATTGTTGCGCCCAATCCGATGAAAAAGCTCTGCATAGCAAAACCCTTAGCGCGTTGAGTCTCTGCTAAATTATCTGCTACAAATGCACGGAAGGGTTCCATTGAGATATTTATGGAAGAATCTAAAATCCAAAGTAAACCAGCGGCCATCCATAAGGACGAAGAATTGGGCATAAGTATCAAACAAATTGAACTTAAAATAGCTCCAACTAAAAAGTATGGTCTTCGTCTACCTAGTTTAGGATGCCAAGTACGGTCGCTCAAATATCCGATAATTGGCTGAACAAGTAAACCGGTTAATGGAGCAGCTAGCCATAAGGCAGGTATTTCTTGTGGCTTGGCACCTAGATTTTCATAAATAGAACTCATGTTTGCCATCTGCAACCCCCAGCCGAATTGAATTCCCATGAACCCAAAGCTCATGTTCCAAATCTGCCAAAAGGACAATTTAGGTTTATCTTTTAGCATAGTCTTATTTTATGTTACTTCACCCAGACGCGGTAGCCCCAAGCCTCCAAATCGAGGGAAACATCTTTTTTAACACGAAGTTTTTCTCCGCTGAATAGTTCTTTGTATTTACCAAATAATTTAGCATCTGTAATTTTCATTGAAGCGTCTTTGGCCGACATATTAATCGCTACCACTACCTTATTTGCGCCTTTCTCTCTGGAATAAATTAAAATAGGTGATCCTCCTTCGGTATGAAATAGCGTTGGTGCGCCATATTCTCCGTTCCACAATGCAGGATTTTTTCGTTTCAACTGAAGAAGGTTTGTGTAGAAAGTAACCAAATCCATCTTTAACCAATCAATTGTATCTTTCTCGAAAAATTTCAATCTCTTGTCTAAAGAAGTCTCTTGACCGTTATAAACAAGCGGCATTCCTTCGATAGTAGCCGCAAAAACTGCTAATGCAAAACGAGCATCTCCCATACGCTCCATTTCAGTCCCATTCCATGAGTTTTCGTCATGATTAGACGTAAAATGCATACGATAATCCGACCTTTTGTAATTGTTCTTTTTAAAATAGGCCAAAACATCTGCTGTTGTTTTTTTTCCTTTTGCGATGTCGTTCATAACATGGTGTAATTCCCACCCGTAGGTCATATCAAAGGCTTGATGTTGGTCTGCACCTTCCGACTCTGCAAGAAAGAAAATAGGTTTTACAGCATCTAATTCTTTTCGCGCCTCTATCCAGAAGTCCATTGGCACCCAGCCTGCTACATCACAACGAAAACCATCAATATCAGCATTGGTTAACCAAAACTTCATGGAATTGATCATAGCTTTTCTCATGTCACGATTATCGTAATTTAAATCAGCAACATCCCACCAATCCGTTCCGATAGTCGGTTGTAAATTTCCTGTTGAATCAAGCGTATACCAATCTTTGTGACCTTGATCTACCCAAATGTTGTCAGGAGAAGTATGGTTGGCTACCCAATCGATAATTAGTTTCATTCCTAACGCATGGGCATCTTTTACTAGTTGCTGAAAATCACCTAAGTTTCCAAATTCTGCATTCACCTCTTCGTAATTTCGAACTGCATAATAACTTCCTAGACTTCCTTTTCTATTCTTCTCTCCTATCGGATGAATGGGCATAAGCCAAATTATATCGACCCCCATTTCCTTTAGTCGT
Source organism: uncultured Lishizhenia sp. (assembly GCA_964562965.1). GTDB lineage: Bacteria > Bacteroidota > Bacteroidia > Flavobacteriales_D > Crocinitomicaceae > UBA952. Next base: position 4,501 of record CAZLVX010000039.1, on the reverse strand, counting down.
GGCAAATGTTTCCCAAATGCTTTAAACGTTCCTTCAGGTGTGAATTGACGAATATTTACTTCATAAATAGTAGCGTTTTTCGACCATTCCGGAACTTTAAATTGTCCAAACGAAAAGAAAAAAGAGAAAAATACAACTAAACAGGATATCGCTTTCATAAATTCGTTAATTGGTTTTTAAGTATGTAGTTTAAATGGTAATTTACCAAGGCATCAACTGGTCTTCTGATGATTGCACCAACCGTTAATCCGAATGAAGAAGCAGCTTCTTTCAACTCTTCCTCAAAAAGAGCAGAAATTGAACCAACAAAATTGATTTCCGTTTGAGCGTAATTTGGATAGCATGTAACGTGAACATCGATAAATCGCTTGAAGCCTTCCACAAGCATTTTACGTACAAACGCATCTGATTTATGCTTAAAAATAAAAGGCATAAAGGATGCAATGAACACATTGGCATTCGGTTCTCGGTACACTTTATCTACAATCACATCTTTATCCAAAGCATAGGTTGATACAAAATCTTGTTCAATTTCAGGAGATAATTTGTGGTATAAGAAGGCTGCCAACAGTTGTTTTCCAAAGTAAGAACCACTTCCTTCGTCACCTAAAACATATCCCAAGGCTGGAACTTCTTCCGATAAATTTTGCCCGTCAAAATAACAAGAATTTGAACCTGTACCTATGATGCATGAAATAACAGGGACACCTCGGTAGGTGGAGTAGGCACAAGCCAATAAATCATGTTCAACTAATACAGTCGCATTTTTAAAAACACGGCGTAAACCTTCAGCTACAATCTCATTCATTTGCGAACTTGAACAACCAGCCCCATAGAAATAAACGCCTTTCACCTCTGGAGCTAATTTATAAATTTCTTCATGCCCCATTAACTCAGACTCAATCAAATCAGAGGAATGAAAATAGGGATTGAATCCCATGGTAGAATAAAAAGTTTGGTTATTTTTGTTATCAATTAATACCCAATCACTCTTGGTTGAACCACTTTCTACTACAAAAAACATATATTTGTACGAGTTTAATTTAACTTCGTGTCAATTTAACACTTTCAAATTTAAAACATAAATTCGAATTTGGATTCAAATATGCAAAAAAAAGTAATACATGAATTAAATCCTAACGTATCTGTTGATTGCGTCATATTTGGTTTTGATTTAGAAAAGTTAACCGTTTTGCTCATCGATCGAGGGCAACAAACCCAAAATGGTCCGCGCTTGGCATTGCCAGGAAACTTAATTTACAACGATGAAAATCTAGATCAAGCGGCGAATCGCGTTTTGGATGAATTGGCAGGAATTAATGACATTTATTTAGAACAAGTTGGAGCCTTTGGAGACCCAAATCGAATTTGTAAAGATGCTGACAGGGAGTGGCTTCAAACCATTCGGGCAGAACCTGAAGCACGTGTAATTACAGTAGCCTACTATTCATTAGTAAAAATGTCTGATTACTCACCACATGCTTCTTCTTTCGCTAAAACAGCGGGATGGGCTCCTGTGAGTGAGATTTTTGAATTGGCTTTCGATCACTTTGAAATTTTACAGGCAGCAAAAGATAAGTTGCGTCAAAAAATTAAAATTCAACCCATCGGATTTAACTTATTACCTGAAAAATTTACCCTTAGTCAGTTACACAAGCTATACGAAAGTATTTTGGATAAACCATTAGACAAAAGAAATTTCAGAAGAAAAGTTCAAAAAATAGGTATCGTAACAGCGCTCAAAGAAAAACAAAGAGGAGTTCCACACAAGCCTTCTTTATTATATAAATTCAACGAAGAAAAATATGAGGCTTTATCGAAAAACGGCTACGATAATTTCGATTTTTAGTATTCTAATTGCAGTTTATTCTTTTAGTTGTTCATCTTCGGAAGAAAAAGATTCTGTACAGTCAAATACAACACAGGAATCCCTTGACGATAATAAAGAAGATACGCCAACATTTTTTACTGAAGTCAAAACGGAGATCAAGGAGAACTACCTATTCTTTTCGTACAAAGGACCAGAATTTGCTGTCGTCGATGGACAAATGAACGATACCGCTCACCGGCTTTCAAATTATGCAGCAAGACTTACGGGCGATCAACTGAAAAAATTATTCAAAGAGGGAAAATATTCGAAAGTAGATCTATCAAAAATTGTAATGAAAACAAAAGGAATGGACAACAAAGATTCCGTTCATTACACCCTAAAAATTCCACTAATTCGTGTGAAAAGTGCTTGTGCTGCCTTTACCTCATTTGATCATTCTGGTGGTTGGAATCATGCACCAGACCTTAAAAAACGCCTGGAAGACCTTAAAAAACCGGGTAGAACAACCATTCATTGTAATTCACTGCGTGTGAGCAAACGCTATATCACGAAAGAAAATTTACAAGAATATTGGATTCAATGGAAAAACCGACAACTCCAAGGAAATTGTCCCTGTAAATAATCATCCATCTACCTGTTTTAATCATTTGATTTAAACTAATATTCAACAGTTTGGTATATTTGTGATAAAGTTACATTTGGTTGTAACTTTTGATTAGTTCAAATTGTTTTAACTGCAAACATTTTAATTGAAAACACACGAGTACAATAACGCCGTTTATCAATTCAGCACACCACTGATGAGATTTGCTGTAAACTTCCTTCGCAATGAGGAAGAGGCGAAAGATATCGTACAGGATGTTTTCGAAAAATTGTGGCTAAACAGAGAAAAAGTAGAGTTAGGAAAAGTAAAAGCTTGGTTGTTTACGTGTGCGAATAATGCAATGTTAAATTACATTCAGAAAAAAAATCGTTCGTGTGAATTCAACATGACTTTGCATGAGAAAGGATCGTATGACCAAACTCATTACGAATCTAAGCAAGCAATTCAGCATGTTGTTTCCATTCTTCCTCCTCTGCAAAAAAGTATTCTTTTACTTAGAGATTTAGAAGGTTATGCGTACGAAGAGATCGGCGAAATTCTAGACATTTCTGCTTCTCAAGTGAAAGTTTATCTGTTTAGAGCACGTATGAAAATGAAAAAACAGTTAACGCAATTGAACGAACTCGCATGAATTATCCTGAAAGGGAAAATATCGACCGATGGTTTTTTGACTTCTATGAAGGAAATTTATCGCCACTACAAGTAGAGGCTTTAGAGACATTTCTTGAAGATCATCCAGATTTAGTTGAGGATTTCCACGCGTGGGGAGAGAGTAATTTTAAAGCCGATACGTCACTTTCTACAGAATTCGACCGCATTCCACAACTACTGAAAAAAGAGTCACGCTTCAAAATGGCATATGCACTTTATGGGCTTGCGTTGATCTTCAGCGCTTCTCTGTTTATTCAACGATTCACACTAAATCCATCTTCTGAAAATTCAACCCTACCGCTTGCTGTTAATTCGGCTGCAATAAATGCCAAAAGTCAAACCAAAACTGACAAATTAAAAGCTGTTGAAACAATACAAGAAAAAAGCAAAGAAACGGGAAGATTGGATAATATAAACAGAGAAAATAGTCAACACACTTCTCTAACAAACCAATCTGAGGAAAGATTTAGTATTCATGAAGTAAACTCATTAGTTGAGGAAAATAATACATCTGTCGCTTCCATAGAGAGCATTGAGGAGCCAACCTTTTTAAAATCATCTATAAACGAAAATATCAGTTCACTTTCGGATAATAATAGTGAACAACTCATACATACCAAGATTTCAGAAGAATTTGAATCACGCAATATAGCCTCCACCCTACCTCTACTTGCTAAAAAGCACGCAGTGTTAACTGATGAAGCCGATCAAAGTATTCTCGATGAAAACAAGGACATGGCGACTCGAGAAACTATAAATCTTAGTTTGGGATCCTTTAAAATGAGATCGATATACAAAAGCTTGGGCAAGATTTCGACAGGTTTAGCTTACATTCCAGATATTGCCTATGCGTTACCAGAAATGAATCAAGCTGATGTGATGATCTCCAATATAGGCGCGATTTCACAAACCCGCTATCAACAGTCTGCAACAGCGCGATGGATGGAAACCAACGAACAACAAAAAATCAGTAACCAAATTACCCTTGATGGCTATTCACGCTCAGCACGCATGGGAGTTGGAGTACAATTTAACCACCATTATTTTGGTAACGGCGCATTGACGCAATACGACGGTGCTTTGATATTATCGCCAAAAATAGCACTCACCAGATCTTTGTCCTTAGAACCTGCGGCACGAATTAAATTCGGAAACTACCGTGTGGATGGAAACAGAATCTCTAGCTATAACAATCAATTCGTGGAATATCAAACCGGTGAACAACAACTCATTAATTTTGATACTTCCGCAAATATCGGACGTAACTTATTGTATCGCGACCTAGATGCAGGATTTACGCTAAATTCATCGAGAGGTTATGTAGGCGTGCAGGCTGAGAATATTACTGGTCACTTCAATGATATTTTCTCAAATCAAGAAAACGATTACCAATATGCTAAAATGCGTGTTTCCGG
>CAZLVX010000038.1:0-15211 GCA_964562965.1 uncultured Lishizhenia sp. | reverse complement strand
CAACCCTGAGAAAAGCGGCTCAAACCCCGCTTCGCTGGATTTGCAATCCAGCGAGTTCTACTTAACATTTAACATTTCACTTTTTTTCAATAAAATGTAATTAATCGTTGTGGCATTCTTTTAACTTCTAGCAAACTTTCCAATTTTTTATAATTGGATGCAGCTGAACAGCACCAGTATTCGGGATTTTTAACCCGGCCTTCTTTAACAGAATTATTGAATTAGCGAAAGATTAACTACGTTGCTGCTAGCGCGGTACAAATCCTTTGAAGCGAGGTTACTAAAATATAAAAAAACTAGTTCAATACTGTAAACTATTTAATTACCTTTAGTCCATGAAAAAAGCATTATCCTACACATTATTGGCTTGTATGTTTTTCATGCAGCATCTCGTTTTTGCGCAACAGAAATGGAAAAAGTTTAAGTCTAAAGACTTTGATTATTCCTTTGAATTACCCGGGAATTTTAACGAAAGCGCCATTGTGGCAGGAGGGACTATTGTGTATTACGTAGACACAAACATGGCAGATGTCTCCATATTTGTAGAGTCGGGAAATAACGAAACACCTATCGACAGTTTATTTCTGCAGCACAAGGAGAATTATTCATTTATCAGTCGAGAATTTCTTCAAAAAGATCACTTCATTATAAGTGGCGAAGAAAACTCATTTGGTAAATTTTACACCTATGAAAAATGTGTGTTTAAAAATGGATTCCCGAACACCTTGCGTATCTTTTATCCCGAAAAAAACAAGCGCTACATGGAAACGCTGATTCCTAAGATCGGAGCTTCGTTTAAGTAGATGATCAAACTTCCACCTCGCTTATCGGGGTAAAAAACTGTGTTTGGAAATCGAGAAGTCGTTCTTCTTCTGTATTCAGCGCGCTAATCAACACGCGACATTTGGGTAAACTTTCTGCCAATCGTGTTAAATTTCCTTTCATTCCCAAACGCATCAACTGGTCAGCATCGAGAACAGCGAAGAATTTAATTTTCCCCATATTGAAGCCATTCTGAAAGTACAATTCTGTGGTGCGCTTTACCGTACCAATGATCACCTCTGTGCCGTCGAAAAGGTCATTGCGTTGTTTAAGGATATTGCCTTTGTCTGTTACCATGTCCACGGTTAGATCCATGTCCTTGGCCAAATCTTTTAAACGGGCTTCTATGGCTCGCACTTGGTCGTCGGAACTACATAAAATCAGCGCGCGAGGAGAACCTTCTTCTGCTTGAGGAACAAAATGTGCTATTATTTCAGGAAGTTCGGTTAAACAATCCTCTGATCTCCCGTTTACCATCACATGATGTCCAGCTTTCAGTAATTTGAGTAGTGATGTGCTCATGGATTTAGTTTTGCATTGTTGAGGTGTCGCTGACCATCTCGTTTGGTTTTTTTATCCAAATTGTTTTGAAGAGCCTCTGTTAAGTTAATACCGGTTTGATTTGCAAGGCAAATAAGTACGAAAAACACATCCGCCAATTCATCTGCCAACTCTTTTCCTTTGTCACTTTCCTTTTCACTTTGCTCGCCATAACGTCGCGCCATAATTCGTGCAACTTCGCCTACCTCTTCCATCAATATCGCGGTATTGGTGAGTTCATTGAAATAGCGAACCCCAACACTCTTTATCCACTCGTCTACAATTTCTTGTGCCTTTTGAATTGTCAAGTTATCATTCATAGGTCAAATTTACACAAGCAGAAGCACTTTCTAACGTCGATTGAAATTCTTTTACGAAATTTGTTTGATTCAAACCTTATGGAAAAATTACAGAATTTTATCAATGGAACGTATTGTCCGCCCGTTTCCGAAGAATACTTCGATAATTATGAACCGGCAACCGGTCACGTATACAGCCTTATACCAAATTCAGGCTCTGAAGATGTCGCCCTAGCGGTCACGGCAGCAGAAGCAGCGTTTCCTGCATGGAGCGGAATGTCTTTGGAGGAGCGAAGTAAAATCCTGGTTAAATTGTCGGAAGGTATAGAAAAGAGAATGGATGAATTTGTGGCTGCAGAAAGTCGCGACAACGGAAAACCCCTTTCGTTAGCTGCCCATGTCGATATTCCACGAGCGGTTTCCAATTTTCATTTTTTCGCAACAGCAATTTTACATTTTGCTTCAGAATCGCACTACATGGAAGGCGTTGGGGTGAATTATACCACTCGAAAACCAATTGGAATCGTCGGATGCATTTCTCCTTGGAATTTACCGCTTTACCTTTTTTCATGGAAAATTGCTCCAGCCTTAGCCGCGGGAAACTGTGTGATTGCGAAGCCATCAGAAGTTACACCTTATACCGCCTATCTTTTAGGTAAGGTAGCACAAGAAGCGGGAATGCCTCCTGGAGTTCTCAATATTCTTCACGGTACCGGTGCACAAGTTGGAGATGCCATCGTGAAGCATCCCAAAATAAAAGCGATTTCGTTTACTGGAGGAACAAAAACCGGAGAATATATCGCTCAAACAGCTGGTCCGATGTTTAAAAAACTTTCCTTAGAATTAGGGGGTAAAAATGCTAACATCATCTTTGCAGATTGCGATTTTGATGACATGTTAAGTACAACCATACGGTCTTCATTTGCCAATCAAGGACAAATTTGCTTGTGCGGTTCCAGAATATTTGTTGAACGTCCTATTTATGAGCGTTTCAAGCAAGCCTTTGTAGAAAAGGTGAGCCGTTCAAAAGTTTCCTTCCCAACTGATCCCGAAGCTAAACTTGGCGCCGTGGTTTCGAAACCTCACATGGAGAAAATATTAAGTTACATCGAATTAGCAAAGGAAGAAGGCGGAACAGTTTTAACAGGTGGACATCGTGTATTATTAGAGCCACCATATGAAAATGGCTACTACATCGCACCGACAATAATAGAGGGATTAGCGTATACGTGCCGTACAAATCAAGAGGAAATTTTTGGACCTGTGGTGACCATTACGCCTTTCGATACAGAGGAAGAGGCCCTGAAAATGGCTAATTCTACGGAATATGGGCTTGCTGGGACGGTTTGGACAAGCAACTTAAAAAAGGCACATAGGGTTGCCGATAACCTGCAGTCGGGGATTGTTTGGGTGAATGCATGGTTGGTGCGTGATTTACGCACACCATTTGGCGGAGTGAAGTCATCAGGAGTGGGAAGAGAAGGTGGTTGGGAAGCCTTACGCTTTTTTACAGAAGCTAAAAACATATTCATAAAGTCATGATTAAAAAATCTATTTTATATAGCTATTTGTTCATTACATCGGTATTTGCACAAGAATGGTCCCTAAAAGAACCCTTATTGTTGCGCGTGCAAAAAGACACCATTCAAACCTTGTATTACCACTTTGGAGATGAGTTCAACGGCGCTAGTTTAGACCTCAACAAATGGCACGACAATTATCCTTGGGGAGGCGTGAATCCTCGCTATAACATGGCCCCATCACCAGAAATGGTAAAACTCGACAAGGGAATGTTACAGTTAACGATTTCTAAAACAGATCGCAAACAAACGATCCCTGACTGGATGTTAACAGATGAATATAAAAAGGAAAATGCACCCTATATCGTGGAGGGAAACAAGGCACAACTTTACTACTTAACCTCAGCTATTTATTCAAAGAAAGATTTTAGATACGGCTACTTCGAAGCTCGCATGAAAGCACCAGTAGGTAAAGGAATTTGGCCGGCGTTTTGGACCTATGGGCATAACAACAAAGATGAAATCGATTTTACAGAACTAAAGGGTGAGCGGATGGATAATTACCATATTGATGTCCATCATCCTGAAAAAAAAGTGGAAACCTATAAGAATGCATTCGGAGCAAGGGTTCGCTATGGTGCATGGATAAAATCTACATACCCCATAATTGATCGATGGGTAACGTTTTCGGGATATTGGGAGCCGGGACGAGTAACATTTTTCATGGACGGAATGCCGACCGGGGTATTTGAAGGGGACTTTCCTACCGATCAAAACATTGTATTGAATTCCTCCCTTGCTGTGAAGGGTCAAGCGTTTGAACCTGGTCCAGACGCAAATACACCTTTTCCAAATACATTTTTGGTTGATTATGTGCGTTTATGGAAAACAGATTATCAGGCACAAAAAGGGATTGTGGTGGACCGTAATCTTTCGGATGAAAAAGAAATTGCCATAGTAAATGAAAATCAAAAACCGGCAAAGCTCAACAAAAAGAAAGACTTAAAAAAAGAGGAAGGTTTCATATCAATTCTTCCTACAAAGAATAAGGGGACTGTAATTCAGGTGACGCTGGCTGGAATTTCTGCTCCTGTCCACATGAGCTTATCACAAGCGGAGAACAAACAGTCTTCTGAGTTTTCTCAAACCTTAATTAATAAAAGTCAATTGGTGAATTTATCTCATTTACCCTCAGGTAAATACATCATACGCATCGAACTTGGCGAAAACACCTGGGAAAAATCGCTCGAAATTAAGCATTAACCGAAACGTTTTCCTGCTACGAGTTTAATACTGTAAAAATACTGCCTAAAGGTCAAGTCATTGAACTGCATGGACTTATTGTCAAAGTCGGTAACTAAAAACACAAACCAATCAGGAACAGAATACCCACCCATGAGACGAAAATCATACCTAGGAGCGAGTCCAAGAAAAACACGATCTGCTCCAGAGGTGGCACTGTAACCTTTTGCCTGAACAACAGCACCCAAACCGGCCCACCCTGAAAATTGCCAGTTTTTCAATCGATTTACGTAAGCATACCCCGGAATTAATCCCACATCAAAAGAACCTACACGGTTGGCCAATGTTCGCGTTTCGCTGTTATTTGTTAGATTTAAGGGTAAAATCGGATTTCCAAGGTTATCTAATCCAAAAATATTAAAGGTGCTTTTCAGATACCACGTTTTAACCTCTTTTAAATAATGCGCGCGTTTTCCTAACAAGGCATTGATTTTAAAATTTTTATCACGAAAATACCAAGTTCCTAACGAAAAATTATACGACAGCAGGTTTGGAAAAAGCTCATTCTCAGCAATGATTTCATTGTCCCATTGTGCGGCGTTGAGCGCAGCATATCCGCGGCATAAGTTTAGTTGCGTTTCAATATAAAAATTACGAAAAGAGTAATCCAATTCGATGTTGAATTGATCTGTTTTAGAGTATTTTTCCGATGACCTGTAACGGTTAAGAACGGGAATTCCCAAGCGCAATGCAAACCATTTATAAGCAACACCAATTCCCAATATTGTACGAAAGTTATTTCGGTATTGAATCTTATCTAATTCTCCTGAAAATGGATAAGAAATTGAAAATGGTGAAGTAGTGTACCCCACATCGGAATAAACCACCCACCTATCTCGGAAATCTTGAAGAACAGTTGAGTCCTTTGGATTTTGACCTAAAACCGACGAGGATAAACCTAAACTAACGAGTAATACCTTCCAATCCAAGAATAAATGCATAAACTTTTGCTACTTCCATTCGCTCTGAAGTTCTTCCTGATCCACCTCCGTGACCGGCATCCATGTTGCAATCAAACACCAATGGATTTTTATCTGTTTTTAGCTCGCGCAATTTTGCAACATATTTCATGGGTTCCCAATATTGTACTTGAGAATCGTGGTACCCTGTCGTCACATACATCGCTGGATAATCCATTCGGTGTAAATTGTCGTACGGCGAATATTTCAACATGTAATAGTAAAAATCGGGGTCATTTGGATTTCCCCACTCTTCATATTCTCCTGTAGTAAGTGGTATTGATTCATCAAGCATGGTGGTAACCACATCAACGAATGGAACTTGAGAAACAATTCCTTTCCACAGGTACGGGGCCATATTCGTGATCGCACCCATCAACAAGCCACCCGCACTTCCGCCTTGAGCATAAATTTTGTTTTTATCACAATAACCCATGTGACCCAAAAACTCAGCGGCATTTATGAAATCGGTGAACGTGTTTATTTTCTTTTGAAATTTCCCGTTTTCATACCAATTTTCCCCCATGTATTTACTACCTCGAATGTGTGCAACAGCGTAAACAAAACCCCTGTCTAACAGGCTCAATCGCGTAGCACTAAACACATCAGGAAGTGTATATCCGTAAGAACCGTATCCATATAATAAACAAGGCGCCTTTTTTAAATCGGTTCCTTTTTTATATACCAAGGATACTGGAATTTTGGTTCCATCATTGGCAGTTGCCCATACTCGTTGCGAGCTGTAATTTTCAGGACTGAACCCTTTGTCTAAAAGTTCCTTTCTGAACCATAAAGTTTTTTCTTGCTTCACCATATTGTAACGGTAAACAGTAGAGGGTGTCGTCAAGGAATTGTACGAAAAGAACAAATCATCCGTATTGTAATTATCATTTACACCAAGACCAAGGAAATAAGTTTCTTCATCAAATGCAATTGTACTTTCCTTTTGATCGTTCAAGTTTATCATTTTAATGCCACGCAGGCCATTTGAGCGCTCTTCGATTACAAGAAAATTCTTGAATGCAGTTAATCCTTCGATTAGGACTTCATTTTTATGTGGAATAAAATCTTTGCACTGGTTTAAATTTCTTGGGAACGAAGGAGAGAAAAGCACTTTTCTGTTGCTTGCTCCATCCGCGTTGGTGAGGATATAAAATCCTTTGTCGTGATGCGCCACCTCGTACATGTGACCCGACCTTCTAGGTAGAAAAACCTGAGGTTTTTCCTGTGGCTTATCCGCGTCAATCCAATGAAGTTCGGTAGTTGTGGAGCTATAACAATAAATAAACAAATATTTATCCGTTCCTGTTTTTCCAATTCCTACACTAAACTTTTCATCTTCTTCTTGATAAACCAATTCGTCTTTTTTAGCATCGGTGCCAAGTACATGTTTGTAAACTTGGAATTCCCGAAGTGTTTGAGGATCTTTTTTTGTGTAAAAAACAGTTTTATTATCATTGGCCCAAACCAATCCGCTAGCATCTTCAATTTTATCAGTTAAAAACTTACCGGATTTATTGACACGAAAAGTTATTTGGTATTTACGTCTTCCTACCAAATCTTCAGTTAGTGCTACCATTTTATTATCTGGAGATAAAGACCAGTCAGCTAATTCATAGAAACTTTTTCCTTTTGCTCGCTCGTTTTCGTCGATAAAAATGGTTGTTTTTTTATTTTCAAGTAATACCACTTGTTGGTAATCTTTTCCTTCAATGTTTCGCGATTGAAATGTTATACCGTTCAAAATATATGGGGCACTGACGTCATTTGGATTTATGCGTTGGTCAAATTCTTTCATTAACCCATCAATTAAAGGTTTTAAGGGTTTAAAATACTCCGATTGGTATTCGTTTTCTTTTGCCAAGTGTTCTAATACGGGCTTACTGTCTCGCTCATTCATCCAATAATAATCGTCAATACGTTGATGATTGTGTTTGGTTAGCGTCTTCGGTTTTTTAATGGCCACTGGAGCTTGAGCAAAAGAAATCTTTGTCATAAGAACAGAAATAAATAAAATATAGAAGGGTTTCATAGTCTTGATTTGAACAAAAATACGGATAATCTTTTTCGGATTGTGTACCTTTGCCAAGTGAAAAAATTGTACAAGTACTTATTGAATACCTTGCCTAGGCCAATATTGATTCGTTTGAGTTACGTTTTCAAATTTTTTGCCCCGATGCTGTACAAAGGAAACAAAGTTGCTTGTCCGGTTTGTGAGCGCTCTTTTTCGAAATTTCTTTCCTACGGATCAAGTGTTGCGCATAGAGAAAATGTACTTTGCCCTTATGATTTGACCTTAGAACGTCATCGTTTAATGTGGTTATATTTAAAAAAAGAAAGTAATTTTTTTACTGCAGAAGGACTGAAGGTACTTCATATCGCTCCAGAACAGTGTTTTTTGCGGTTATTCAAAAAACAATCAAATCTTTCGTATTTAACGGGTGATTTAGAATCTCCAATTGCTGACATTCATTTTGATTTACACGCAATTCCACTGGAAGACAATCGCTTTGATGTGGTATTTTGCAATCACGTTATGGAACATGTGAAGGACCCAATTCAATGTATGAAGGAAATTTACCGAGTAATGAATCAGGGCGGATGGGCAATTATGCAAGTTCCACAAGATTTTAACCGAACCGAAACATACGAAGACGCGTCGATTACCTCACCTGAAGACCGTGAAAAACACTTTTGGCAAAAAGACCATGTGCGTTTGTTCGGAAAAGATTATCCTCAATGGTTAGAAAAAGCCGGATTCAAGGTGACCGAATTTAACTTAAATAATCACTTTTCTAATGAAGAGATCGAACGCTATCGGTTAATGAAAGGCGAGGTATTGTATATCGCGCACAAGAATTAATATTAAAAGCTCTCTTTTAAAGAAAACCTAGCTAAATCTTTATAAATTTCAACATTTTCCCCTGATTCGCAAGTTTGATGTAATAGTTCCCTTTTTCCAAAAAGCCCACATCGACTCCTCCTTCATTAGTAGAAATGTTTAATAGAGTTCTACCACTAGCATCTACAATGCTTATCGGTCCGGAGTATCCTGAAATGAGTAGGAGATTTGAAATCGGGTTATTCACTAACTGCGCGATTGGTCCTGAAAATTCCTGAAGTCCTAATGTTGGATCCGGATATCCATATCTCACGCCGTTTTTTACCATGTAGGTAAGCGTAGTGTCGTTATACTGGGTATACGTAGCTGTTTCAAAACTTGAGTAACTACGAATTTTACCAAAACCCGGCCTAAAGACTTCATTTACATATTGCTGAAAGGCACAATACTCTGCCATTGTAAAAACTTGAGTGGGAGACATGTTTAATAACGCAAAATAGTCGCCCTCTATCGTGTCACGGTAGTAAATGGGTTGAGGTGGTGTGCAATATTGTAAAACCATGTCGTGAAGTTCAATGGTGTCGGCAATACTAGCATCATTGTAACTGGGCAAATAACGCAGATTAGAATCTAAATTTGTATAACACCATGTCGCAGAGCTGGTCCAGCGAGTTGTATCGTGTTGCCCAGTAGAATTATTCCATGTTCTTTTCATCGAATAGGAATTAGCAAAATAACATATCTCAGAACTATCTGAGTTATAAGTTTTAGAAGCTATGCTATAACGCGTTATTCCGTAATCTTGAAATTGTGTAAATGCAGTCCCAGCTGAAATCGAGAATTCTAAGGTGTCACCAACAGCAAAATCATAAACTTCTCGCGGGGTAAAATACGTTTGTGCCATTGCCAACGGACTTAAAAACAGAAAGAAAAGGATGTTTTTCATCCTGTAAAATTAGCAATTTCGGAGAGAATCTTAAGCACTTCTTCGGTTGCTTCAATATGCGCCATGTGACCACAATTTTCTATGAGATGAAGGTTTTTTTGATTTGAAACTTCTGAAATATTTTCAATGGAAATCAACTTGTCTTTAGCGCCGTGAATGAACACTATTTTATCAGCATTCTTTTTTACCAAATCCGTAAAATCAGTGCGTGTTCTCATGGCCAACGACGCATACGCAATACCATCAGCAGTTAGTTCTAGCGCTTCTTTTTTTAAAATTTCGATTTCTTTGATACGCGAGCTGGGCTCACAAAAAAGGTTGGGGATGGCTTCGTTAATAAAAATAGCTTTTCCTTTGTAGGCAATTTCTGCAACGCGCACCCTGTCTTTTTTTTTATCTTCGGAATCTTCCCAACAATTGGAGTTTAGCAACACAAGCTTTTGAATGTTTAGCTTATTTCTGAAAAGCAACTCTAAACCTACGTATCCTCCCATGGAGTGACCCACCAAAATTATTGGATTTTCACTGTCATTGATAAAAGCGTTTTCGATTTCCTCAGCCATAGCAGCGATGGAAGGATCATCTAAGGATTTTGGTAGAGGAGAGGAACCATGACCTGGCAAATCCACAAAAAATTTCTCGCCAGGAATTTCTGATAGAGAAAGGTAAGACCACATCGAGGAAGTTTCAAGAAAGCCATGCAAAAAAAGCCAATACGGCTTCCCTTCTCCACTTGATTTGAAAGAAATCATTACGCGTTCATCAAATCCTCAATTGCTTCTGCTTCAATCGGAATGTTTGCCATTAAATTGAATGGCGCTCCCGTTTCTTGCACAACAAGATCATCCTCTAAACGAATACCCAAACCTTCTTCCGGAATGTAAATCCCCGGTTCACAAGTGAATACCATTCCCGCCTGGATAGGCTCATGCCATAGGCCAACATCGTGGGTATCGAGACCAAGAAAATGAGATGTTCCGTGCATAAAATACTTCTTATAGGCTGGCCAATCAGGGGATTGATTTTTAATATCATCCAATGAAATTAAACCTAAGTTGACCAATTGTTCTTCCATCAAAACACCAACTTGTTTGTGGTATTCTGCCATGATTGTTCCTGGAACCAAGAGTTTTTGCGCTTCGTTTTTTACATGTAGTACGGCGTTGTAAACTTCTTTCTGTCTTGAGGTAAAACGGCCATTTACGGGGACACAGCGCGTTAAGTCTGAAGAATAGTTTGCATATTCAGCGCCAACATCAAGTAAGATAACATCTCCATCTTTACATTGTTGGTTGTTCTCTATATAATGCAACACACACGCATTTTTCCCTGAGGCTACAATTGGAGTATAGGCAAATCCTTTGGATCGGTTGCGCAAGAATTCATGCGCCAATTCTGCCTCAATTTCATATTCCCAAACGCCCGGCTTTATAAAAGCAAGTAGCCTTCTAAAACCCGACTCTGTGATGTTACACGCCTGTTGCATTAAGTCAATTTCTAAATTTTCTTTCACAGACCGAATTTTATGAAGAAGGGGTGCAGCCTTGAATACTTGATGCGCAGGATAATCAGTTTTAGTCTTTTTAATAAATCGATCTTCACGTGTTTCTACTTCTGTATTAGCCCGTAAGTGCTCATTCGTGTTGAAATAAATACCTTGGGCTTCGGCCATCAATTGTTTGAATATAGATTGGAATTGCTGAAGCCAATAGACCGTTTTTATTCCAGAAGTTTCGAAAGCTGTTTGTTTAGTTAATTTTTCACCCTCCCAAATGGCGATATGTTCGTTTGTTTCACGAAGAAAAAGCACTTCTCTGTGTGCTGGATTACTAGCCTGTGGAAACAGAACAAGGATTGATTCTTCTTGATCAACTCCAGACAAATAAAAAATATCACGGTGTTGCTGAAAAGGCATTGTTCCGTCGGCAGAAACTGGATAGATGTCGTTCGAATTAAAAACAGCTAAACAGCCATTTTCCATTTTAGAAGTAAACTTCTTACGGTTTTTACTAAATAAATCGGAGGATATTTTATGGTATTTCATGAGCAAACTGATTTACTCACGAAGATACATATAAACTAGAGAAAATTAAATTATCTAGATTGCTCAGTAGTCTTTTTTACACTACCGTTTTCACCATAAGCATCGCAGCCTGTTTTCTTTGTTTTACAAGATAACAAAACCAAGCTTACTATAAACAATCCAAGAACTAAAGAAAAAGACTTTTTCATTTCAATTAAATATATAGCTAAAGTATGAATTTATTTATCTTAAAACAAGCAACAGCTCGAAAAGTTTATGAATCTTTAAACCAGCTGGCATAGAGCGTGTAGTTTTTAGCAATACGTTGAACCTCCCCTTTGAAGAGTTCTGGGCTTAAGGATTTCACCTTTTTTGCTGGAACTCCTGCATAAACACTCCAGGATTCCATTTTAGTGCCTTCCAGTAAAACTGCACCAGCAGCAAGTATGCAATTTGACGAGATGTAACAATTGTCCATGACAATAGCTCCCATGCCGATGAGAACATTTTCTTCGATAGTACATCCATGAACCAGCGCATTATGGCCAATGGAAACGTTATTTCCTATTTCAACGGTAGTCTTTTCATATGTGCAATGTAGAACGGCTCCATCTTGAATATTCACGTTTTCTCCGATTCGAATCGAATTCACATCGCCTCTCACCACAGAATTAAACCAGACGGAACAATTGTCTCCCATAACCACATCGCCTACAATTGTTGCATTTTCAGCAAACCAACAATTAGCTCCAAATTGAGGGGTAAAACCTCTGCATGTTTTAATTAATGCCATTACCCATTTAGTTTTTTGACCATTGTAAGAATCGTAGCCAAGGCAACGGTTTCTCCGGTTTCGTCGTATACATCAACTAAGAATTTGACAATTCCTTTTGGAATGTCTTCTTCGCTACGTTTTTCTTGGTCAATTTTTTCTTTAACGGTAAATCGTACCCCGATGGTGGCACCTGGATAAACGGGCTTAGTGAACCTTGCTTCTTCAATTCCATAATTGAGTAGCACGGGACCTTTTTTAGGGTCAACAAATAACCCGGCAGCTTTGGATAAAACGAAATAGCCATGCGCTACACGTCTTTCAAAAATGGTTCCCTCTAAAGATGTAGCATCCATGTGAGCATAAAAATTATCTCCTGAAACGTTTGCAAAATTTACTATATCAGCATCCGTTACAGTATGCTTGTGTGTAAATACGGTTTCGCCTACTACTAATTCTTCAAAATGCTTACGAAATACATGAGGATTCGCTTCTGGCATTTCTGCGCCCACTTGAAACTGCTGAGTTATTTTTGAAATTGTGGTTGGATGGCCTTGAATAGCGGTACGCTGTAAATAATGTAAAACACCGCGTTTTCCACCCATTTCTTCTCCACCTCCAGCTCTTCCTGGTCCGCCATGTGTTAGCAGTGGCATTGGTGAGCCATGACCTGTACTTTCTTTAGCGCAATTAGCATTGAGCACAAGAATTCTACCGTGCATATTTGCAGCTCCAATTACATATTCAGTTGCCTCGGCGTCATTTGGCGTGACAATAGACGAAACTAATGAACCCTTGCCCATTTTTGCTAATTCAATGGCGTCGTCAAGCGTTTTATAAGGCATTATGGTGGAAACAGGCCCGAATGCTTCAATTTCATGGACATCCGTTTTGTTAAAAGGGTCATTGTTCACAAAAAGTATAGGAGAGAAAAACGCGCCTGTTTCTTTATCGGCTCCAACGACTTCAACCTCTTCAATTGATCCGTAAGCGATTTCTTGGCTCAACGATAGCTTTCGCACATTTTCCTTGACACGGTCAACTTGGAGTTTGGTCGCCAAGGCCCCCATTCGAACACCTTCTACACTCGGGTCTCCGATTTTCGTAGTCGCTAATTTTGAAGCAATGGATTTTTGCACGTCTTCTAACAAATGGTCTGGCACTAATATTCTTCGCACTGCAGTACATTTTTGTCCTGCTTTTATGGTAATTTCCTTGACAGTTTCTTTGATAAACAAATCATACTCCGGAGTCCCCGGTGTAGCTGAAGGACCAAGAACAGTGGCGTTCAAAGAGTCGGCTTCGAGGTTAAAAGAAACACTTTCTTGAGCAATTCTTGGGGATGCTTTCAGCATTTTTCCGGTAGCTGCAGACCCAGTAAAGGTGACCACGTCACGGGCGTCAACGGTATCAAGGATACCCCTTCCTAATCCACAAACCAATTGCAAGGAACCTTCCGGTAAAATCTTAGATTCAATAATATCACGGACCATAACTTCTGTTAAGTAACATGTATATTCAGATGGTTTTACCACAGCGGGAACACCAGCCATCAGGTTGACAGCAATTTTTTCGAGCATTCCCCAAATTGGAAAATTAAAGGCATTTATATGAACAGCAACTCCTTCCCTTGGCACCATAATGTGATGACCAATAAAGGTTCCATTCTTTGAAAGTGGTGCAGCAACTCCATCCACGTAATAGGGCAAATCCGGAAATTGTCTTCTCAAACTTGCATTCGCGAATAGGTTCCCTATTCCACCTTCAATATCAATCCATGAATCTATTTTTGTGGCCCCTGTCCAAGCACTTACTTGGTAATAGTACTCTTTCTTTTCTAATAAAAATAACGCAAGTGCTTTTAACATGCGACCTCTTTCTTGAAAGGTCAATTTTCGAAGGGCCCTTCCATTTTTTCTACCGTAATCTAGTACCTCATTGAAAGGAATACCTGCACTTGATGTGGTTCCAATTATGGAACCATTGATGGCATGATACAAGTTTGTTTCAATTCCATCTCCTGCAATCCATTTTCCTAAAACGTAATTTTGATAGCTGCGTTTTTCCATAAGCATATTCTGTGGTTGTAAAAATACATCAAATTGTACAAGGCGATGAAAATCTAAGGCATAAAAAAACCCACCGTAGTGGGTTTGTATTAAATAAGTTATAGGCTAATCTTTTTTAGTGCCTTTGTCCTTAACAGCATAAGCTATAGTTAGTGCGTTAATACGTTCTAAGGCATCTCTAATTTCAAATATAATTCCTGTTGGCGCATCTTTGTCCGCTTTAATACATGTGATTACTGCATCGATATCCTTTTTCATACGTGGCGGTTTTTGTGCCTTCTTGTCCAGCTTCCAGCGCGAAACAGTATTAACTGTATAAAGCTCATCTTCAGACGCTTGTACCACGTTATCAAGGGATAATGCGAAGCCAAATTTGAAATCATCTGCTCTTGACGGGTTTCTAGGTTGACCTAGGTATAAAAAGTCGATCTCAGAACGTTGTTTGTAAGCTGTTAAATCTACAGTTCTTGTTCCTTCAGGTTGTGCGATTTTAACTGCAGGATCTGTTTCCTTACTTGTTGTCGCTACCATGAAGAAAAACAAAAGCATGAAAACAATATCCGGTAAGGAAGCCGTATTTAATGCGGGACCAGCACCTCTGCCATCTTTTTTAAATTTTGACATAAATCAATTAGTTTTTCGGTTTAACCTCAATAATTCTAGATGGGAAAAGTATTTCTATAAGATCTAATTTTAATTTGTCATCTTTATACTTCTCTTCGTCTTGAATTACTCTTCCCTTGATAATTCCGTAAGATTCTCCAAACTTCGCTTTACACTCTTCGTCACGTACTTTGTAAATAGCTTCCTCTACTTCTGATTGAATTTTCGCAAACAAATCATAAGAGGTTTTCTGTTGTACTTCAATTCTGACGTGTGCTTTGTCACTAATTTCTGGAACTTTTGAACTTCCGAAAAACTGCTTAATTAATTTTTGTTTTTTCTGAGCTTCTGAAATTTTGGCTGTAATAAATTGAATATCCTTTTCGGAACCTGCTTTTTCAGCTTTTTCAAGCTCTAAATAATAAGCATCAACAACCATTTTATATTCTGCCGCAGAACTTGCTGAATACCATGGAAATTGATTTTCATACTTTTTCATTTTATCGGCAGCAGA
>CAZLVX010000037.1:14232-15610 GCA_964562965.1 uncultured Lishizhenia sp. | reverse complement strand
TTTAGAATTAACGTTGTTTCTTCCTGTTTTCCTTTGGTACACACTTTGCTACCACATCAAAAAATAAAATCATGAAGACCTTTATTGCTTTAATTCTCGGAACTACTTTGGTTTATGCCTTTAAAACAACGGAGCCGCAAAAACCACACTTCACCTCAACTCCAACAAGCGATTTGCCTCATGTAAAACACAAGGCGTTTCAGGTGGGCGAAAAACTCCGTTACCGCGTTACGTACGGATTTATGGATGCCGGAGAGGCAACCTTAGAATTAAAAAGTACCACCAAAAAAGGCGACGGGAGGGAACTCATTCATGCCGTAGGAATTGGAAAAACCTTAGGTGGCTTCAACACGTTTTACCGCGTATTCGATAAATACGAAACCTTCTTCGATAAAAGCGGGGTTTTCCCTTGGTTTTTCAAAAGGCGCGTGGACGAGGGCGGTTACAAAATATCACAAGACTATACCTTCAAACAAGCTGACAATAAAGTGGTCACCGATAAAGGCAAGACATTTAAAATTCCAAGTGGTACTCAAGATATGATTTCAGCCTTCTATTACGCAAGAACCCTCGACCTTAGCAATATTAAAAAAGGAAAAACATTCGAATTTAAAGTTTTTATGGACGATGAGGTTTTCAATCTAAAGATTCGCTATCTAGGCACTGAAAATATTAGTGTTAGAAAGGGAACTTTCAAATGCTT
The DNA here is from genome assembly GCA_964562965.1 of uncultured Lishizhenia sp. Taxonomy (GTDB): domain Bacteria; phylum Bacteroidota; class Bacteroidia; order Flavobacteriales_D; family Crocinitomicaceae; genus UBA952. The sequence continues at coordinate 14,907 of CAZLVX010000037.1, read as the reverse complement.
CAAATTTGGACCTGTCATGCAAAAAGGACGCTATTTCAAAAAAGAAGAAGACGTTAATTTTTGGATAACCGCAGATGATAACCGCATTCCTGTTCTTGTAAAAGCCAATATCCCTGTGGGTAGCGTAAAGCTTCAACTTGTAGAATGGAGCGGTTTACGAAATCCACTTAGCAGTAAAGTAAAATAGAACTCATCTTATTCAACGCAGAAATAACGCGTGTTCTTGGAATGGGCATTTTGCTTACATTTGTTTTGCTTGTCATTTCTTGAAATAATAGCGTTTATTGCCGGAATTGTCTATTTAATTGGCATCGGAAAATCACGTCGTTGGGGTTGGTGGTTTGGTGGGATAAATGCAGCAATTTACGTCTATTTGTGTCTTGAGTTGTCGTTATATGTGCAAACAGTGCTTCAATTCATTTATGTTCTACTTGCTTTTGTGGGTTATTGGAATTGGGGAAGAGAAGAAATTCACCCGGTAAAAAAAAGAAATCTAGGGTTTCATTTAGTCGCAATTATTAGTTGTTCCATATTGGCGTTGTCAATTGGATATACACTTGAACATTTCACTGACCAAGCCTTGCCAATTCAAGACGCATTTATTGGCGTTTTTGCTTTGTTTGCAACAGTATTAACCATCTTACATATTCTTGAAAACTGGTATTATTGGTTGCT
>CAZLVX010000037.1:9907-14132 GCA_964562965.1 uncultured Lishizhenia sp. | reverse complement strand
CAAATTCACGAGACCTACACCCAAGAGACACTCGACATTATGGCACAAGTTCAATTTGATCGAAACAATTCCGCACACGTTTGTGACACAGAAATGCTTGTTTTTGCCGTTTGGTCCATGGAAAAATATGGAACTGTGAGTCCGTTAATTCAAAAACTGCTTGTCAACCAAACCATTCAACACTATTTTTTATGTTCTCCTGATATTCCATGGGAATACGATCCGCTTAGGGAAAACCCCAATGATCGGGAGCGACTATTTGAGAAATACCAAGTTTTACTGGAAAAGTGCAGTTTTGGTTATACGATTTTAAAAGGGTCACTTCACGAGAGAAAATCATTGCTTTCAGCGCGTATAGATGAGCTTAAAAATGGGTAATTTTACATCATGTACCGAATTCTGTTTCTTTTTGTTTTAGTTGCCATTTGTATACCGGTAGGTTATTATTTATTAAAGCCTAAAGAACGAACAACCGAGTTGCCAGTTGCGCATAATGGGCAACGCATTTCCGATTTTAAGTTTTTGAATCAAGACGGTGATACCATTAGTAAAGCGGAAATAAGTAATAAAATTGTCGTAGCTGAATATTTTTTTACAACCTGTAAAACGATTTGTCCAGTCATGAATAAACACATGCAAATGGTGAATCAGGCCTTTGCCAACAATGACAACATTCGGATATTAAGTTTTACGTGTGATCCGGAGACGGATACTGTAGCACAATTAAAACGCTATGCCGATTCTCACGGTGCGACAACACCTAAATGGCATTTTTTAACCGGTGACAAAAAAGAATTGTATCATTTCGCAAGAAATTCCTTATATGTCTTAAATCCTGAGTCTGTTCTAAATCAAGCAGATGACGGTTCGGATTTCATTCATACCAATAATTTTGTGCTCTTGGATAAATTAGGTCAAATTCGCGGTTATTATGACGGCACAAATGAGCAGGAAATACAACGGCTTATTGAAGATATTAAAACACTTTTAAACTAAACGATTGCCTAAACCATCGATTCAAATAAATGAGGATATAATTCGCCTACTTTCGTTTGAAATTAGTTTGAAAATTGGTTTCCGCATTAGAAGCAAAACAGATTGTAAATCACTTTCTGAATTCATTAAAAAAAAGGGGTTGGGCCCTGTATCTGTCAGTACACTTTACCGTTTATTGGTGTGGGAAAACAATACGCACACTCCTTATCTTCACACCTTGGACATTTTAGCACAAGTTTGTGGCCGAGCAAATTGGGCAGAATTTGAATTATTTGATGACACAAGGAGAGAATTCATCCAAAACCTAGGGAATATGGCTTTCACCAATAAGCCAAGTCTTTTGCATTTTGTTATTCGAAATGGAAATTTTGAAGCCTTAGCTGATTACCTAAAGCAAGTCGAAGGAACACTGAAGGAAGACGAAAAATTTTTACTAGGACTCGAAGTTTACAATGCCTTAGCAAAAATTAAAGACAATAAAGCATTCTTTGATGTCTTTGCACGAAACAAAGAAATTAGAATAGGGTTTTTTGAGTTTTTGGCCGATCCTGATTTTAATCTTAACGATTATGACTATGGCTTGGAAAAATACATCGAGGCAAGTGATCCTCCTTCATCAACAAAAGGTCTTCAAGATCGAATGTTTGCTCATAGTTTATTGCTTCGTTGGTTCTACATGAACGGCAATCATGACCACGCAAAGTACCATGGACGCGAACTTTATGAGGAATTAATCCCCACTGATACTGATTGGGAGCAACTGCATATCTTTCCTAAAGCTCGTTATCAATGTTACAAGTTGTATTACTTTCAATTAACACGTGAAAAAGAAAAATTTGATAACCATGTAAAATCATTGCTTAAACTTTTTTCATTAAAAAAAATGAGTAATGATGAAAAACGAATGCTCTTTCATACGATTATTGACACCTTTTCCTATTTGCCAATGGAATACCAATCCTACATGAGGCAACGGATATTTAAAGATTTCAAAGAGCTTTTTATGTATTTACCCCAACATTTCCAAGAATTGTCATTTAAGGAATTAGCACCCTATTTCAGTAAAAACGCCACAGATTGGTATAGATTCTATGGGTTAATCTCTCACGAAGTTTAATACTTGAACCAACTTGAACTGCACAATATAATTTCATTACCTTATTTTTGAATCAAGAGTTTAATTAATCCTATTTATAACGCTGCATAAAGCCTCATTTCGGTAAAACGTGTGGGGCTTTTTTATTCTCAACTCCTGAAAACTTCTATTAATTTTGATGTGTGATTGTCTTCTCCCTTTATGTACTAATTTTTATAGTTGGGCTTTGGTTGCTAATTAAGCAGGGCGGAAATAAATTCTTCACTTCGCGGAAAAACACATCTTGGATACTTTCCGGATTATCCTTGTTTATGTTGTCTCTTTCGGTAGACCAAGGGCAATTGATTACCGGAATAGTTGCGAATAAAGGGTTTTCGGGTTTGTGGATTCTTTGGGTAGGCTGGATAAGTGCCTTTGTAATCCCCGTAGTGTTTGCTCCCTATTGGAGAAGATTGAACTTTATGACGGATAATCAATTTCTTTTATTTCGATTTCCAGGAAAAAGCGGAAAAGCTTTACATCTCTTTCGCGCTCTATATGTTGGTGGGCTTGTTGTTGCCTTATCGGTTTGTTTTCACCTTGTTGGGTTTTCCCGTTTGCTCTCGACTTGTTTTAACATCTCCACAGAGCTTGCGATAATGTTAACCGGACTGATATTAAGTCTTTACACTTTAAAAAACATCTTTGATGTTAAATTGAAATTAGATGCTTTTCATGCTGCTGTCTATTTTATCAGTTTCCTCGTTATTCTCGTTTCATTATGGCAAAGTTCAGATGGCTTTGAGGGTGTTTCGTCGTATTTTACCACTCATCCTGAAAAACTTCAATTATTTCCCGAACAAGGCAATACCTCAAACTGGTTTTCTTTTTTCATAATAATCGGCGTGCAGTGGTGGAGTTGTAATTTGTTTGATGGTGGCGGTCCTGAAATGTCGCGTTTCACGGCAGTTGAAAATTCTCTAAGTGCCACTCTCACCGGTCTTCTCCCATTATTTATTTCTTTTATCTTAGGAAATCTATTACTCTTAACTGTTTTATTGGTTCTTGGCAGTACAAACAATTCTACGATTACTGAATTAACGTATACGGAACAAGTCTTTAAGGCCACCCCCGAATACTTAGTGCCCCTTATCGTAGCAGGTATGTTTGGTGTGTTTATTTCAACTGCTGAGTCTCTGTTACTATGGGGTTCCTCATTCTTAACCATTGATGTTTACCAAACATACATTAAACCTAAAGCACCAAGCACTGAACAGAAATGGATTACAGTTAGCACGATGATTTTTTTAATCATCCTATCAACGCTCTTTGCGCTACTCGTTGACAATCTTTACACATTAATTCTGTTTACATTTTCAATCGCTGCAGGAGTTGCGCCTGTTTACATTTTACGCTGGACTTGGTACAGAATAAATGCCTGGTCGCAATTAAGTGCTATGTTAAGTTCTGCCTTTTTTACCCTTATTTATCCATTTTTTCACGAGACTTCTCCTTTAAAAGCTTTTCCAATGGAGGAATCTAGAATATTAATTGTGACAATACTCACTACCGCGACCTGGTTGCTTGTTACGTTCGTTACTCCGAATACGTCTTCTGAAGTTAGCGAAAAAATGTCATCACTCATTGGAAGTCCTCGTCAGCATTATAAAAAAATAGGATTAGCACTATTATTAGGGGTGTTTATGATCCTAATTGTTGCGTTTATTACCTGGTGTTTTCTATTTTATGTTAGTCGCTGATTTCGCCCACCAGATTTGTGTGTAATAAACGCTTAATTTTATCCGGGTTTACCTCCGTAGCAAGTAAATATTGAAGCTTCGCAAGTGCTGCTTCGGTCGTCATGTCTTTTCCGCTTATAACACCAACTTTTTCGAAAAATGAACTTGTTTGATAAGCCCCTTGTTTCACTGAGCCTGAACTACATTGAGTGACGTTCAACACTATTCCGCCTGATTCAATATATTGTGTGATAAAAGCCTGAAACTCGGGATTACTCGGTGCGTTTCCAGCGCCAAATGTTTCAATAACCAAGGCTTTATTGATAGAGGCGTCAAACAAATTTGCATAAGACTTCACTGGGATTCCGGGGTAAAGTCTAATTAAACCAACAGAAGCGGTCATTTTTTTAGTAAA
>CAZLVX010000037.1:5593-9807 GCA_964562965.1 uncultured Lishizhenia sp. | reverse complement strand
GCAGAGGCGGTAAATGCCATGGTGTCTGAACCATGTAAGATGACAAAACCATCAAAGTGCTGATAGTTTTTCTCTATTATTTCTACCAAATCTGTCCAATGACACAATGTCATCTCAGAAGAATCAATTGGGTGGTCAAAACTTACCGAAGAAATTTCCAAGGGGAAACGCTCTAGTTCTGGAACCTGCTCATATAAGTGGTTAAAATTGAAACTTCTCAATTCCCCTGTTCTATGGTCCTTTACCATTCCTATCGTTCCACCTGTATAAATCAATAATATTTTACGCATTTCTCTTTAAATATTCCTCGATTTGAAATAACTCACTTGCATTATTTGCCGTTATGGATGCAATTTCCTCATAAGACAAAGCATAAACTTCCGATAACTTTTCACACACATGTGCGATAAAACTACTTTCGTTTCTTTTGCCGCGATGAGGTGAAGGGGCTAAATACGGGGCATCTGTTTCAAGCACTATGTGATGAAGTGGTATTTTTTCCAAGACATTGACAATTTTAGCGTTTTTATAAGTCACGACGCCTCCAATTCCTAATTTAAATCCACCATAGGAAAGTACTTTTTTAGCTTGCTGTTCATGACCCGTAAAACAATGAAAAACACCTGTCAAATCAACTGTATTTTCTTCATCTAAAATGGAAAAAACTTCGTCAAAAGCTTCTCTTACGTGAATGGCAATTGGTTTTTTTAACGCTTTTGCCCATCGGATTTGCTCTCGAAAAACTGTCTTTTGGGCCTCAACAAATGTTTTATCCCAGTATAAGTCTATGCCAATCTCTCCCACTGCAATAAATTTATCAGGTTCTTTAAACAATTCCGTGCGAATTACTTCAAGTTGTGCTTGCCAATCTTCCTTTACATAGGAAGGATGAAGGCCCATCATAGGGAAACAATTTGGGTATTCATCATGCAACGCGTACATTTTAGGTATGCTCGCCACATCAATATTTGGAAGAAGCACGTAAGCACCTTGAACCTCTTTAAAACGGGTTAACATTTCTGTGCGGTCCGTTAGAAATTCATCTTCGTAAAGATGTGCATGTGTGTCAATTAGCATTAAAACAGAGAATAGCTAAAACCAAATTGAATGGGGTGAACAGATTCGCCTTGCTTAAACATTTCACTCAACTGATATGCGGTGAAAATAGCCATTGTTCTTCCGCCAAAACGACAATGAATACCATAACGGAAACCAAAATTTGGAGCTAAAGCCATTTTCGTGCGGTCTCCATTCCGAAATTTTGTGATTTGTTGAACCGGAAACCCGTATCCAATATAACCGCCAACATTTACTTTCCAAGCTCTTGCCTTCGGTTTTCCGAATCGAAATTCAAAAGGAAGAACTAAGCTGTTTTCGCGAAATATATTGTGCTTGTACAGGTCAGTAGTTTCCTTTTCGCATAGTTCTATTTGATTGTGCAGTATGTTCGTTTTATGCTGTGAATACACATTTCTTAATCCATATCTTAACCCATAGCCAATGGAAAAAGATGTTGCTTTTTTAAAACGCTTTTCAAACATCACGTTAGCATTAAACCCAATACTTTTCCATGAAGAAGAAATGTTGCCGTGAGTATTACTAAGCCAATCGTTGTAGGTTACATCAATTATAAACCTATCGTATTTGTGAAGCCTTGAATCCTCTAATGGTCTCAAACCGTTATAATGCCAAAGCAATCCTGGTTTGTAACGAGAAATTAACTTTTCTTGCTGGCCAAAAGAAATAGTTGAAATAAATATCAAGAAGATGACGGTTGTTTTCAAGACTATGAATTTAAGTATTTTTCCCAATTCCATGCGTCCATAACGGCATCTTCTATGGTTCGTTCCGCTTTCCAGGCAATTTTTTTGAAAGAACTATCAACGTTAGCGTAAATTTCAACCACGTCTCCTTCTCTTCTCGGGCCGAATTTCCAATTTAATTTTAATCCTGTTTTGGTTTCAAACGCCTGAATTAATTCCAACACTGTTGATCCTTTTCCTGTTCCAACATTCAAATAATCTAATGTGCCAGCCGTTTGTTTCCAAAGGTATTGTAAAGCGCGAACATGAGCCTCTGCTAAGTCTACCACATGTATAAAATCACGCACACAAGTTCCATCTTTTGTTGGATAATCGTTTCCGAAAACAATTAATTGTTCTTGTTTTCCAATCGCTGTTTGAGTGATAAATGGAAGTAAATTATTTGGTCTTCCAATAGGAAATTCCCCAATTAAGGCGCTTTCATGTGCGCCAACCGGATTGAAATAACGTAAATTCATGATACGCAGCTGAGGCGCAGAGCGGAAGGTGTCTGCAATAATTTGCTCTCCCATCCACTTCGTGTAACCATATGGGGATTCCGGAAGGAGTTTAGGGGTTGATTCCGTAACCTCCTTTTGTCCTTGAGGTTCTCCATAAACAGTACAAGACGAAGAAAAAACAAAGTTATTAACGTGGTTTTTTATCATGCATTCCAACACATTGACCAGCCCTAATATATTATTACGGTAATACTTCAGTGGTTCTGAAACAGACTCTCCAACCGCTTTATAAGCAGCAAAATGAATGACACCTTCAAACGTATATTGCTTGAAAAGGGCGTCTAATCTTTCTTGGTCACACACGTCGATTTCGTGTAATAAAGGAAGTTTTCCTAAAATAGATTCTAATCCTTTTAGCACAATCCTGTTTGCGTTTCGAAAATCGTCAACTATAACAGGTGTGTATCCGTTCTGAACAAGGGATACCACTGTGTGTGAACCGATATAACCAGCGCCTCCTGTTACCAATACAAACTTGCTCATCTATTCAAAGTTAAAGCAAATTTCGCGTATCTTCGGGACATTGGAGAAAAACAACATAAATATTCGACAATTTGCTCCTAAAAAACAAGGCCCGGGGTACTTGTTCCGATTTGTAATTTACGCCATTGTTCTTGGAGCGCTACTTTGGTTGATCTATGATCGATTGAATGAAGTGAACAATAACCCTCCAAAAGTGTTAAAGAAAGAGCAAAAATCACCGCCACCTCAAATCGAAATTGAATGAGTTATGTTATTGCATTTTTAGGTTTTTTACTTTCGTCATCGAGTAACTACTCATTGACCGTGGAAGTGAAGAATGTTCCAAATAACAAAGGGACTGTTTACGTTGGTTTGTTTCGTCCACAAGACGAATGGCCAACATACGGAAAACAATATAAAGGAAAAGTAGTTAGTGCTGTCAAAGGAAAAACAGTGGTGACTTTTGCTGGGTTACCCGCTGGGAAATATGCTCTTGCCGTATATCACGACGAAAACAAAAACAACAAACTTGACAAAAACCTTGTTGGAATGCCAACAGAAATATATGGTTTTTCAAACAATGCTAGAGCCACTTTCTCAGCCCCGGATTTCTCAGACGCCCAAATTAGTTTATCAAAATCAATCACCCATAGCATACTGTTGAAATAGTATTGTTCTTTCCTTACCTTTGGAAAAAACAATTTATGAAATACTATTTTTCTTTCGTTGCGCTAATTAGTTTGTTTTCAAGTTTTTCTCAAGAGGAGCTTTTATTTCAAAAACCCTCAGCTTCCATTCTTCAACTTGCGGACTACGAACGCCCACCTTCAATTTCGATGGACAACAAGAAACAAATGGTGTTGTTTTCATACCGGGACACTTATAAAACACTTCAAGACTTAAACCAAGAAGAACTTAGACTTGGCGGACTGCGCGTAAACCCAACCTTACATATTTCTTCGACTCAAACCTACGTGACAAACCTTAAGTTAAGAGCACTTCTCGATACTAAAACAGAACCTACCCAAGTAAAAAACCTACCCAAACAACCAAAAATAACTTTTATTACATGGTCTCCTGACGATTCTAAAATTGCTTTTGTTAACATGGATGAAACAGGGCTTAGCTTGTGGTTGATAAATGTAGAAACAAAAGAAGCAACGAAACTTAGCGATCTTATTCTCAATGCTACTACGGGAATGCCTTATAGTTGGAATAAAGACGGAAGTGCATTATTAGTGAAAACTGTTGTTCAAAACAGACCTCCACTGATTGATACCAAAAAAGAACTTCCTAAGGGGCCCACCGTTTCTATTGCTGAAGGAAAAGTTTCACAAAACAGAACCTATCAGGATTTATTAAAAAACCCAACAGATGAGCGGAACTTTGAAATATTGGTAAAGTCTGAACTGAAAAAAATTGATGTTTC
>CAZLVX010000037.1:0-5493 GCA_964562965.1 uncultured Lishizhenia sp. | reverse complement strand
GACTTTCGAGATGAATTGTTCAGTTGGGATGTTCCATTTTCTAAAGAGCCAACGTCACTTTTAAAGGTGAAGCAACGTTTCAGCGACGTCTACTTTTCAGATCATAACTTTATGCTTGTGAAAGACTCTTGGTACGACACACGTAACGAAAAAACATATTTAGTGGACCTAACTACAAGTACAAGTAAAATAATTCTAGACAGAAACTATCAAGACGCCTATGGAGATCCTGGTGTTTTTCAGCAAGAGAAAGGAAAACATGGTGCCAATGTGCTTGTGGTTAATGAAAATAAACTTTTATTGTTTGGAGATGGCTTTACCAAGGACGGACAGTTCCCATTTATTGATGAATTCGACATTAAATCCTTAAAAACCACACGTCTCTACCGAGCAAATTTTCCAACTAAAAAAATCGATCTTTTAGATGTTTTTGATAAAAAGAAAGGGTTATATCTCGTTCAATTACAAAGTAAAGCAGACTTTCCAAATTACTATCTATTATCGGCTAAAACGAATAAAACAACTCAATTAACTTTTTCTAAAAACCCATTTGAATCTATTAAATCTGTTGAAAAGCAAGTAATCAAATACAAAAGAAGTGACGGTGTAGAGCTCTCTGGAACCTTATATCTTCCTGTCGGTTATGATAAAAATTTGAAACCTAAAGTTCCTTTATTGATTTGGGCATACCCAGAAGAATTTAAAGACAAGAACAGCGCCGGACAAAATAAACAGAATCCTAACGAATTTACGTTTCCAAACTATGGGTCATTCGTTTATTGGGTTACAAAAGGATACGCCGTATTAGATGATGCTTCCTTTCCAATCATTGGAGAAGGAAACGAAGAGCCTAACAATACCTTTATCGAACAATTAGTTGCCAACGGAAGAGCCGCTATTGACGCAGTTGATGCGCTTGGTTACATAGACAGAAAAAAAGTAGCTGTTGGTGGGCATTCTTATGGTGCCTTCATGACAGCAAACCTCCTAACTCATTCTGAAGATTTTGCATGTGGAATTGCCAGAAGTGGCGCTTATAACCGCACCTTAACGCCTTTTGGTTTTCAGTCTGAACAGCGAAATTTTTGGGACATTCCAGATATCTATGGAAATATGTCCCCCTTTTTTACGGCGAGTAAAATGGACAAACCCATGCTTTTGATTCATGGTGAAGCTGATAATAATCCCGGGACGTTTACCTTGCAAACGGAACGCTATTTTCAAGCGATTAAAGGCCTTGGTGGTAAGGCAAGAATGGTAATCTTGCCAAAAGAAAGCCATGGTTATGCGGCGAAAGAGAATATTCTGCATGTTCTTTGGGAACAAGAACAGTTTTTAGATAAATACTTGAAATAAAAAGTGTCTGCTTTACATCGTTTCACTATCGATGTATCTGGAATTCCTCTTCCAGAATCATTCACTTTTCCATTTTATTATGAGCCTCATCCCTTGGCCTTACATGCTGCAGAGCAATTACAAGAAGAACTTGAGAAAAATCCGTGGCAGCATCCGTTTGGATTAACTAATGAAGAAAAACCTATCGGTAAAATGTTCGGTGTGCTTGTTGTCTTAGATCAACAAAATCAATTAGGTTTCTTATGCGCCTTTTCCGGTAAACTCTCTGAAAGCAATCATCATTCTGGATTTGTGCCACCAGTATTTGACTTATTAGACCGCGATGGTTACTTCGTAAAAGAGGAAGAATTCATCAACTCATTGACACGAAAGATAGAAGAAGTCAAAACTTCCAATGATTACAAATTTGCTTGTTTGTCTCGTGAGCAACTCGCAAACGAATTCTTAATGATCTGTGAGCAAAGAAAAGAAGCAATAAAAAATAACAAAGCGTTACGTAAAGAAAAAAGACAACATGCGATACTCCAACTTTCATCAATAGAATACCTGCAATTTGATCAATTGCTTCAGGAGGAAAGCAAAACAGAACAAATACAATTAAAGCATTTAATTCGCGAATACAAATTAAAAATTGCGGAAAAAGAAGAAGAGGTCGCAGTTTTCAACTCTCAAATTGCAGCGCTAAAACAACAACGTTCGGCCCATTCTGCACATTTACAACAGCGCATTTTCACCTCCTATACCTTTCTTAACCGTGCTCAAAAAGAAATGAGTTTACTTGATGTTTTCTCTACATCATCTACGCCCATTCCACCCGCTGGAGCAGGTGAATGTGCGGCACCAAAATTACTAAATCACGCTTTTTTGCATAAATTAAAACCCATTTGCATGGCAGAATTTTGGTGGGGAGCTTCTCCCGTTTCTGAAGTTCGTGTTCACAAGCAATTCTATCCTGCCTGTCGAGGAAAATGTGAGCCCATTCTCATGAATCACATGTTGAAAGGAATTAAATTAGAAGAAAATCCCTTACTCAAACAGGCCAACATTCAAGATATTCCAATTGTATTTGAAGACGAGTACTTTATGGTTATTGAGAAGCCTGCAGAGTTTTTATCCGTTCCAGGAAAAGCAATTAAGGATTCAGTATATGAACGAATAAAAGAAATGAGACCTGATGCAAGCGGCCCGTTATTGGTGCATCGACTAGACATGTCAACTTCAGGGCTACTCGTGGTAGCGAAGTCGATAGAGGCTTATAAAAAACTTCAATTTTTATTTATTAAGAGAAAAGTTGAGAAAAAATACGAGGCGCTTCTTGAGGGAGTTATTTCGAAACCAAAAGCAGGAGTAATTAATCTTCCGCTTAGGCTCGATATTGATAACAGACCCTTTCAACTTGTATGTTACGATTTTGGGAAAGCAGCCATAACGGAATATGAGGTGATTGACATTAAAGACAATAGAACGCGTATTTCATTTAAACCATTAACAGGAAGAACGCATCAATTGCGTGTCCATTCCGCACATATACTAGGCCTAAATTGTCCGATTGTCGGTGATGATTTATATGGAAAAAAAGGTGAGCGACTTTGTTTACATGCTGCAGAGTTGTCCTTTATACATCCTTTTAAAAAATCACTTATCTCTTTTAAAAGTAAAACTCCATTTTAAAAATGTTAAAAACTACAACCGTTCTTTCTTATTACTCTTCATTTGAATTGCCAATACAACAAAAGCTAGGTGAAATTCACAGTATAATTAAAGAGGTGTTGCCAAACGCGGAGGAAATTATAAGTTACAAAATGCCCGCATTCAAGCAAAAAAAAGTGTTGGTATATTATGCAGGATACAAAAATCACATTGGTTTTTATCCAACCTCTCAACCTATCGAACATTTTAAAGATAGGTTAACGGAATATAAATGGTCTAAAGGAGCTATTCAATTTCCATTAGATAAACCATTGCCAAAAAAATTAATTCAAGAGATTGCCTTATACCGTTTGAAACAAGTTGAACAGAAACTTAATCCTTAAACGGCCTTATTTGCTTAATGTATATTTCACGATTTGAGCCCACAATCTTAAATTCTAAATCCAAACCGTAGTTGTAAAACGACTCCTTCGGTTTTTTTAAGTCATAATACACTTTTTTCAGCACTGCTATTTCACGAGTGAGCTTGTTGATTTCAGAATCGAGTAGGACCTTTTCAATTCCTATTGGTAGAATATTGGAATACGACAAGTACTCAACAATTGATTTCTTTCCATAGAAATTGTCTTCTTTATCCGAATAACAAATCACTTGCTCACAAATGGCAGAGTCCGGTGGTATTACAACGCTAGTTTCGCCGTATTGGGAATTAATGACAAACCCACGGTAATTCGGTCTGTATAAGTTCTTCGTGATGACAACGCCATTTGCTATCTCGTCATCAAAGTTTCGATGACACAATACACCCATTGCCACACTCTGTTGATTAATACCAAAATAATCTCGTTCCATGAATGGACGAAACCCCCATGCACTAGCCCAAACTGTTTTAATTGCTTTTTCTATTGTTTTTTTGGGGTGATTCAATATTCCTGTTTTCGATGTATACAAACCAGCCCCGTTGAAGCCGTCCAAATCTTCTGCGTTAGTAGAAGACCTAAACCGAAAGGAAGAATAGCCGTGTTTTATCATCCATCGCTGTATTTGACCAATAAGAGTAGTATCAATTGGGTGATTTAAAATTCGCCGTTGAATAGTGTCTAATTTAATTTGAAGAGTTTTCAAATCGTATCCAAATTTCTTTAATTCCATTAAATTCAAAATCAAGGTATCAACACCGGCCTTTTTCATATGTTGCTCGTAAAAAAACATGGGTATTGCACAAGCCGCTTCGGGAAACTTCAATGTTAGTTTTTTGTCCCTAATTGTTTTTCTCATTAACGCAAAATTCGCGGCCTTTCCTCCCACTCTTGGTATGTCTTTTAGGCCCAGCTCTCCGATTGGAATGATTCTTCGGTCTTGTGTGTTTTTTTCTAAATGAATAGATTTTTTATTTCTGAGCTTTTTCTCCCAAAATGTGAATACAGAAGCTGAATCGCTTAACGAGATTTTGTAGCCATTTTCATCAATGAATAATTTAACATACTTGTTTGCCCATTTTGTTACAGAGGTATCAGAATGAGCATTTTTTAAGGCTAACATCGGAGTTCCCCTGTTCTGACAAAGTAAGGTAATGTGGCTTAATGGTGTTTGAAAATCTGTGGTGATTACTCCTGAAACTGGAGGAAGGTCATCTGGTGTGCCGTTAATGACCACAATCTCAAAATAGTTGGCCATTGAACTAGATTTTACATCTGTGAATGTCAGCTTTCCATATGTCGTTCCATCGTTTAATAATTGAAGGCTTTGGCCTTCGTATAGGATCGAAGCATCAATGGTTGGGAAGTTGAGCGTAGGTTTTAGTTCTCTAAGGCGGTTTGTATTCAGAAATACGGCTATTTCCTTTGTTAATAAGAAGCTGCTGTATATTTTTTCAAGCAACAGAGAAATTTGAGTTGGGTTAATATTGTCTGCAACGGAAAACTCCAATGTATATCGTCCTGTGCTTTTGAATCTATTAATTGTGCCTAACAAATAGGCTCTCTGCTCAACTTGGGTATAATTTTCGAAGTTGAATTGAACTCCATTTTCAGGATACCCGAGCACTTCTTGACAAAACGTAACATGATAATCGTGGTAAGCAGAATTTATGTAATAAATTTTACCTGTCTTTTTTTCAAGAACTACTTTAACAGCCTCTACTCCCGTAAATTTTGCAGAATTTGGCCTACCTTTTAACGCTTGAAAATCTTGTTCAGATTTTATTGATAATAAATATTCTGGTCCTTTTTGTGATAAAGAGATACAACATATACTAATGGAGAAAAGTAGCGTATTAAATAGACGTTTCAACCCAATCACCGTATTCCTTTATTAAATCAATTAAGGCTTCTACGGCATCGTCTTCCGGTATGTTTCTTTTCACAACCGTTTTTTCTTTATACAAATTGATTTTTCCCGGACCTGTGCCGACATAACCATAATCTGCATCTGCCATTTCTCCGGGACCATTCACGATACAACCCATTATTCCTATTTTTATCCCTT
>CAZLVX010000036.1:0-16094 GCA_964562965.1 uncultured Lishizhenia sp. | reverse complement strand
GGTGAATTTTCCAAGATTTTTAGAAAGAGCAGCGCGATGACGGATAAAGCCATTTTCTTCTGTAGATTTCGATTGTAAATAACTAGCATCCCATGTTGCATTCCATCCTTTTTGTCGCCAATTTCCTTCAGAAAACAAACGCTTTCCATCAAATTGCTCCCCAACTTGGTAATATTGGCCAACTAAACTCATCTTCCCATTTTTAGCACTTTCTACACTTGATTTGTATTGCGCCAAGTATTGATTTCCACGGTAATTTCTTCCCCGAACATTCCAATCACGGTCGAATTCTATCGAACGAAATTGTTCTATTGGAGCAAAAGAGGTAGATAACCATTCCGCATCCAAGGTATTTCGCCAACGAAACGAAGAGCTGTCTCTTTTCCAATGCTGCACATTTTCCCACGCGAGTTTTCCTGCCTGCCCAATATCGTCGGCATTATCGAGAGCAGAGAACGTATTAATATCGAACTGACTCAGCGCAAATTCAGTTTCTATCGAGTTGTTTTTGTTGAGTTGGACATTTGCGCCTGAGGATAAAAATTGACGTTTCCTTGGCGTAATTAATTGACGTGACGGAGTATAATCACCTTGCGGAATTCCTCCAACAGGCGCTACCCACTTGTACGTTTTACCTAAGGCAAGTTGCTCACTAAAAACATAATCTCCTTTGTTTGGACCTACATACTGAAAATACACTCTGTAAGCAGCAGTAGCAGGATCTTTCGAAAAAATGAGTACTGAATCATAACCCAAAGAATCAATCATGGCATAAAGCAATTGGTTTTCGATGTATCCCACTTGATTCACACTTGATACACGCGCGAGTTGAATGCTATCGCCAATTCCTTCGAGAAATGATTTTTGTGACAAGGATAATTCCTGCTGTAAATTTTGATTTTTTGCGTCTTGCTCTTGGTAAACGTTTAACCAAACATGCACTCCTTTTCGTTGGTATTGGGTTGATGATTGTAGCAAGGACCGCGCATAACTTTGATCCGAATACTGAAATTCCACGGCAATTCGAGAATCTTTTGTGATTAAATTTCGCGTTGTGAAAACCAATTCACTGCTGTTGTAATCAATAACATAATCACGATCTTGTCCCCTTTCCAAAAGTTTTCCATCGATATACACGCGCTCGGTACCTGCTAGAATAACAATGAAGGGTTCATTGTCTGCGCCAGTTAATCGATATGGGCCCTGATTTGCTTCGCGACCTTGAATCAATTGTCTGTTGAATTTCCCTTTTGATAACGCCACACTTTCTTGAGTTTTCCATGTTCCTCCCCACTGATCTTTTGCAGAATAATTGAATGTTAAACCTTGCCCTCGTTTTTTATAATTCAAAAAATATCCTTTTGGCCGATCAATCCAAAAATCTCCTGCGATTAACTTTACCTTATCGTTATAAACTTGAATAAATAACTGATCGAATTCTTGTAGTTTATTGGTATTCCCATCGGGTTGAATGGGGATGTTTGCATCCGAAACTGAAGCCAATAATTTTAAATTCGGAGCGATATCGCCTGCTAATTCTAAATTCAAGGAACTATTGATTCCTAAGTTTTGGTTATTGCCAAAGTTTACTCCCCGCGAAATGCTGCCGTTTTTGTTCAGTTCCTTTCCGCCAAACACATCTTGAATGGTATAAGGTGTGGTATTGATTAGAAATTTTTCTCGATCTCCCTTTTGCAGCGAAAAAATCTTACTGGTATCACGCAACTGATAACGCATACCAAAAGCATAAGGAAATACTTGGTATTGAAACAAAAGCGTGTCGTTGATCTTGCTGTTAAATCTCACCGTAGCTCGAATATCGGAAATGGAATATGCAGTAGGCGAGAACTTCTCTCCCGCTTTGTAAACAGTTAAAGAACCAGGAACCAAACTCAAACTGTCGAGCACAATTGTGTGCTCAACGAATTGCTTTTTCACGCGCCTTGAACTGAGTTGCGCATAAATCGTTGAAACGCAAAAAATACACGATATGACTGTTATTTTACTCAGCATGTGAAACGAAGATACTACCTTGTCGGAAGAAAACGCTAAAAATCAACATAGATTGTGGGAATCAATGAGGCTTTCATCGCCAAGAATTTTAACTTTGTTGGATGCAAGCGCTTGTGTTGAAATCTACAGGGAAATGGTATTCTATCTTATTACCTTCGGGAGAGGTAATCATCGCTGGAATAAAAGGTAAGTTGCGGCTTGACGGACTTAAAACCACCAATCCTGTTGCTGCAGGCGATCGCGTATTGGTTGAAAAACGCGCTTTTCACTACGAAGATGACACAGCTGAATACGCCATTTGTGATGTACTTCCTCGCGACAATTACATCGTTCGGAAATCTACCAATCTAAGTAAGCAAATGCAAATTATTGCGGCTAACATTGACAGGATGTACTTAGTGGTAACCTTGAAATCTCCTGTTACGCAATTGGCATTTGTGGATCGCATGCTTGTTTCTGCAGAATCGTTTCGAATTCCGGTTACCTTGTTGTTCAATAAAATTGATTTACTAAATCAAGAGGAACTTTTTAATCTCAAAGAGCATATTAAGCTCTACGAAGCAATCGGCTACGGCTGTAAGGCAATTCGTGGAGAAGAACCTGGCGATGTCGCATTTTTAAAAGAGGAGATTTCGGACAAACAAGTATTATTTACTGGCAATTCTGGCGTTGGGAAAAGTACTTTAGTGAACAGTTTGGACCCATCGCTTTCCTTGCGAACAGGAGAGATTTCGCAGGCACACGAGCAGGGAAAACACACGACAACGTTTGCAGAAATGCATGCCTTAAAGAGTGGCGGATACATAATAGACACGCCCGGAATTCGTGCCTTTGGATTAATTGATTTGGAAAAAGCGCATTATGCACATTATTTCCCTGAAATGCGCGAACGCATGGGTTCTTGTAAATTTCACAATTGTCAGCACCTCAATGAACCAAATTGCGCCATAAAAAAAGGCGTTGAAGCAGGAGATATTGCAGCATCGCGTTATCAAACTTATGTACAATTAATGGTAGAAGATTCGAACGATCCCTACCGAAGAAATGAATACGCATGAGAGTAGTGATACAACGAGTAACGGAGGCGTCACTTGAAATAGATGGAAATGTTCATTCAGAAATCTCTCGTGGATTAGTGGTATTGCTTGGAATAGAACATCCCGATTCTCAAGAGGATGTAGATTATTTAGTAGCCAAGTTGTTGAACTTACGCATTTTTAACGATGCAGAAGGAAAAATGAATTTATCATTACAAGAGGTACAAGGGGAATTATTGGTGGTAAGTCAGTTTACGCTTCACGCCTCCACGAAGAAAGGCAACCGACCAAGTTATATACGAGCTGCACGTCCAGAACATGCCATTCCTTTGTATGAAAGTTTTATCAAAAGTTGTTACATTTTACTCCCCGATAAAACCAAAACTGGTGTTTTTGGTGCAGATATGAAAATTTCCTTGGTAAATGATGGGCCTGTTACTATTTGCATGGATTCGAAAAATCGCGAGTAGAGGAAGGTTTCTGAGATAGATACCAAATAGAAAAAGATCAATAACTTATCTAAAATCTTATTTTAACTACTTCAGTTAAAGCTTAACAAGTTTCAAGACAGAGCATGAATTTTCCGTGTCAATTTGAATAAAATAGGTTCCCGGTTCTTTTAAATACAAATCGCCTGAGTTGAGCGAGTAGAACTCTTTATAAAGGACAGGTACACCTAGCGCATTAACTATTATCATTTGCTTTTTTTCAGTTGAATTTGTTCGAACCTGAAATTCATTTACTATTGGATTTTGAGTAAGGCTCATTTGAAAAGTAGTATTTGATTCGTCAATCCCCATAGAATTGATGTAGCAATCTTGATATTGTTGATTTATCCAACTTAGTTCAGTATTTTCAGAAAAACACAATAAATTTGGTAAATAATCTGCTGTGCAAGTAAATACTTTATTATCAATTGGTCCAAACAGGTTTCCAATTCCTTCAATCCAAGTTTCGGGATTACTATAATAAGGCGTATTGAAATACCAGTGTTTTCTCAACTTGCCAAAATACTCATGAAATGCAATTGAATCAACTATCATTTCTGTACCACAATATGGGTAAGGATTTCCAAAGGCACTTGTAACTTTTGCAGTATCTCCTACTTCAAGACTAAAATCATAAAGTAATTCATCGACATTATTCAATAACCAGAACACACGTTTTGAAATAGTATCTTCACGAAATAATCCAATTGTATACCAGTTAACGAGTGTTGAATCAGAAGATACTTTTAACAGTGTATAGGTTTGATTGTTTACCACCGAATCTTCTTTGAATTGATAAATCTGTGTGTAACAGCTATTTGGTGAAAAACCACTCCATTGCCCAACGTGCCAAAATTTCGTGGTGTCTATGAATGTTTGAGCATAGAAATTGTGGAAACTTATTAAAGTTGCTAAAAACAAGAAAAATGGTAGAAATAATGATTTCATTTTTTCTTTTAACTCATAAAAACTAAGATCATCGAAACGATTAATAGTCCCACCAAATGATATGAAGTATTGATAAAGAACAGTTTCCAACTTTTCATTTGCCAAGTTACCGCACTTAAATCTTGGGGAAGAAAAAAACCTAGCCACGTAAATATTGCCGACATCGCGGCTGCCTGACCCTGTCCTACAAAATTGCTGTCATGACCCCACGAACGTGCATCCCAAGCAAATATGTTATGTGACAGCACGAAAACCAATAAGAAATTGCCTAGTAAATTCAATAAAAGACTTCGAATCATAAAGGATTTAGAAACTTCCATTTCACGAGAAAAACCCATTTCCTTTGCCCATATTTTTCCAAAAAGTGGCGTGTACCATAGAAATCCTAAAAAGAAAAATGCTAAGGTTCCTAAACCAATCGCGATAAAATTCAACTTTATTAATGGTTCCATATAAATTATTTTAATTCAAATGTATTTATAAATTGTTTTGATCAAGTTTCCATTTTTAACACAATTTACGGTGCAAAAGCATTTCGTAGGTGCTCAATTTCTGTACGATAAGAATTGTGTACAATGGAAATAATGTCAAATCTCACATCTCTGTCTATTTGACGCTCTTTCACTAACCAATTCGCGACATGAATAATTTGGCGTTGCTTTGCTCGCGTTACAGCTTTCCATGGGGGACCAATTTCCGCTGTCTGACGAGTTTTAACCTCTACAACGACTAATTCTTGCGTTACATTGTCAATAGCTACAAGGTCAATTTCATTTTTTCTAAGTTTCACATTTTTATCCAATAGGTTAAATCCTAATTCTGTCAAAAATGTCAAGGCTTTTCCTTCCCCCCACTTTCCCAACTCGTCATGTGTCATCTTCATTTTTATATTTAAGTTACTAAAAATTCTTCAAAAACTTATTTAGACTGAGTTTAATCTTGGCTTATTCATGGCATCTTTTGGATTATACACAAACCAATTTAGCCTGAAATTGTTATTTTTGTAAATAAGGAAATAGTATGAACACTCTTAGCAACGAAGAACTCGAAAAGCGATTTCAAGATAAAATCGACAAAGAGATCAGAATCGAACCAAACGATTGGATGCCAGATGCGTATCGCAAGAATTTAATTCGTCAAATCTCTCAACACGCCCACTCTGAAGTAGTAGGAATGTTACCTGAAGGAAATTGGATTACCCGAGCACCGAACTTGCGACGTAAAGCTGTGTTATTGGCAAAAGTACAAGACGAAGCCGGACATGGTTTGTATCTTTATTCGGCTTGTGAAACCCTCGGAGCAGATCGGGAACAAACGATCGACGACATGCACGAAGGAAAGGCTAAATATTCGTCTATTTTCAATTACCCTGCTGTCACATGGGCAGACATGGGAGCAATTGGTTGGCTTGTAGATGGTGCAGCTATTATGAATCAGGTGGCTTTGTGCCGCACATCCTACGGTCCTTATGCAAGGGCTATGGTGAAGATTTGTAAAGAAGAGTCTTTTCATCAACGTCAGGGATTTGAAATTCTTACAACCTTGTGTAAAGGAACTCCGCAACAAAAAGCCATGGCTCAAGATGCTTTGAATCGATTTTGGTGGCCTGCATTAATGATGTTTGGCCCAAGTGACGCTGATTCGCCGCATTCTGCACAATCCATAAAATGGAAAATCAAGCGTTTTACAAACGATGAACTTAGGCAACAATTCGTAGATGCTACGGTGCCTCAAGCAGAGATTCTCGGCCTTACCATTCCGGATGCTAATTTAAAATGGAACGAAGAACGTCAACACTACGATTTCAGTGAAATAAATTGGGACGAATTTTGGCAAGTGCTAGAAGGAAATGGTCCTTGTAACAAAGAACGTATCGCTGCGCGGAAAGCAGCCAAAGAAAATGGACAATGGGTTCGAGAGGCCGCATTAGCATTCGCCGAAAAAAGAACTTTAAGAAAAACCGCATAACCATAACTTATGTCAAAAGAATGGCCACTTTGGGAAGTCTTCATTAGAAGCAAACAAGGACTGAATCATAAACACGTGGGAAGCCTTCGTGCAGCGGATGCACAAATGGCAATTGAAAATGCAAGAGATGTTTACACGAGAAGATCTGAAGGCATTAGTATTTGGGTCGTAGAATCCAACTACGTACACGCCAACGATCCTGCAGACGCAGATGCCTATTTTGAACCATCCGACACAAAAATTTACCGTCACCCAACATTCTACGATGTTCCGGATGGCGTAAAACACATGTAACATGCAAGAAGCTCTATTTCAATACTTATTGCGCCTTGGTGACGATAGTTTAATACTCGGTCAACGTTTATCAGAATGGTGTGGTCATGGTCCTATTTTAGAGGAAGACATTGCACTTACCAATATCTCATTAGACCTCATTGGGCAGGCAACCAGTATATTGAAATATGCGGGAGAAGTAGAAGGAAAGGGTCGTACGGAGGATCAATTGGCATTTTTACGCTATGAAAATGAATACGTCAACGCGCTTTTAGTAGAGCAACCAAACGGACATTTTGGTGATACCATTTTAAGACAGTTTTTCTTCGATGCGTTTAGAAAACCTTTGTTAGAACGATTGATTCAATCAAAAGACAAACAACTTTCTGCCATAGCAGAAAAATCGTTAAAAGAAACGCGTTACCACTTAAAACATTCCTCAGAATGGGTTATTCGTTTGGGCGATGGCACCGAAGAATCACATAACAAAATACAAGAATCAGTGGAAACACTGATGCGTTACACCTCTGAATTATTTTACGAAGATAAGGTGGATGCAGAACTCGAGAAAATAGGTATTGCCTGTTCACTTCAAGACGTAAAAATCGAATGGGATAAAACGGTTAAGGACGTTTTCCATGAAGCTACTTTAAAATTCCCAGAAAATAATTGGAAATTTGATGGTGGTCGACAAGGTCGACATTCCGAACACATGGGGTATATCCTCGCTGATATGCAATATATGCAAAGGGCCTATCCGAACATGGAATGGTAGAAGCAACCCACATATGGGATTTATTAGAAGAAGTTAGCGACCCAGAAGTTCCTGTTCTTTCTGTAGTTGATTTAGGGGTGGTA
Organism: uncultured Lishizhenia sp.; assembly: GCA_964562965.1. Lineage (GTDB taxonomy): Bacteria > Bacteroidota > Bacteroidia > Flavobacteriales_D > Crocinitomicaceae > UBA952. The sequence continues at coordinate 8,509 of CAZLVX010000036.1, read as the reverse complement.
AGAAATATTTCGATTCAAGAGGAGAGCGTTCACATTACTATTACACCAACCTATTCCGGTTGTCCTGCCATGAAAACAATGGAGGATGACATTCGAAAAAAATTGGCAGATAATCACATAAAAAAGGTGTCCTTCGAGACAGTTTTGTCTCCAGCATGGACAACAGATTGGCTTTCTGAAAATGGCAGAATTAAGTTAAAAGAATATGGTATCGCTCCTCCAGAAAACGAAGTGGACAAAAGTGTACTTTTTTCGGAACCAACAAGAGTGCCATGTCCTAAATGCGATTCAACTGATACCAGAATGGTTAGTCAGTTTGGAAGTACTGCATGCAAAGCTCACTACCGTTGCAATTCCTGCCAAGAACCATACGACTATTTTAAGTGTTTGAAATAAAAAACCCACCTGTTCAGTGGGTTTTAAGAGGTCTCAAGCAGATTCGAACTGCTGTAGACGGTTTTGCAGACCGGTGCCTAACCGCTCGGCCATGAGACCAATCGTTGCAAAGATACGGAATTATATGAAAAGTACAAGTAGCTCCTATTTAAAACAAAGGTTTAATAGAGCCAAATAGGAATTACTAATTTTCCTCTTTGCGACATTATTTCAATAAAATAAGCTCCCGGCGCTTCTTGCAAATTAAGTTGGTACAATTCATCATCTAGTTTTACAGAGTTGAACTTTATAGTACTGCCGATACCATTTATACATTTTATGGAAGAAAGTTCCTTAACACTTAAATAAAAATCTCCATTATTTGGATTGGGAAACAGCATTACTTGAAATGAATTCAATTCTGATACCCCTACCTCACAATCTAAAATAACAATATTTGTACTATCTGACCCGATACATCCATCGCTTGATGTAACCGTATATAAAATTGGATAGGTCCCTTGTCCTAATTGAGAAGGATTTAAACTACCATTACCCGAAATGCCATTGCCTGAAAATGTTCCGCCTTGAGGACTGAAATTATTAACAGAATAAAACCCTAATGTGTCACAAAGCGCTTCTATAGATCCCAAAGAGACGATTGGACTTTGAAAGGTAATCGCTTGAATAGAATCAATTGCAAAACATCCTATCGAATCGACTACTGAATAAGTTATCATAACAATTCCACTGCTATCTAACGGGGACCAAGTTTCATTAACAACTCCTTGCCCATTAAATATACCTCCTTCTGGTGTAGCCTCAAGCAAAATAGGCGATGATCCTGAACATGCCTCAACGGTATTCTGCATTTGTATTTGAGGGCCTTGGATCGTTATAAAAACGCTATCCTGTGCTCCAGAACAAAGCGTTGTGCCTTCAACCGAATTAATTACCCAATAATTTCCATTTTGACTATTGTTTGGGAAAATAGCACCGGTTAAACTGTCTAATGATAAGCCCGTCGTTGATGAAAAAACTCCTGTACTTGCGAGACTACCTAAAGAGATTAATTCTATGCCTTCCGAATTACAAAAATGGGTCGTATCGTAATTAAATGAAGCGCTCAAGGAATTTGTAATAGTAAACAATTGACTACTCGAATTCACACACCCTTGATTTGTCTGAAAAGTCAGCGTGTAAGTTCCTACTGAAGAATTTACAATGTTAATTTCACCTGTTAACGAATCAATTGAAAGACCATTTGGAGTTACACTGAAAATTCCCGATTCGAGCGTTGTAGGGATTGTATTATCAGACCCTGCACAAACCGTATTATTAAGATATGAAAAAGAAGCATCACTTAATGGTAGTTGAGTTAAGGTTAGTGTGTCGCTAACGGCATCACAACCATTTAAATCAACGTAATGCACAACATAAGAACCGAAGTCGTTTGTATGCCATGCCACGTCTGTTGACACAACTGAATCTCCTAACAACCATGAGTAATTAAAGCCTCCATTTACCGAAAGTAGAACACTATCCCCTGCACAAAAGTTTGTAGATGAGGCATTCACCTGTAACAGCGAACCTGTTAATTGCAAGCTAGCTAAATAGGAGGAATTAGCACCACAGGGGTAGCCTTCAAAGGTTGAAGGTGCAATTACAACAGCATAATTTCCTTGGGCTGATAATGGATAAGTGATACTTCCTGTTTGACATGCATTAAAATTACTTGTGGCTAGAATTACAGGATTTGAACAGGATGAAATATCTACGATATATAAATTAAAAGGAAACTCAGAGGTAGCGGACCATACAACATTTCCAGAGGCATTTACTTGAAATGAATACCAATCCAAATCCCTGTTGCCATTGGTGGCCCATGCGTTTCCATAGACTGTATCTCCACAAGAAAGAAATTGAAAAGCCGGCGTACTCGCATTGCACCCCCCATTTGCATCACTTCCACAAATTTCAGACTCCGAAATGACACCTCCCGGTTGACTTAAATCACATTGCGTAAATTGTTCAACACAAATTCCAAAATTCATGGTATTCGGTATGTCATCTAACCAATCGTGAACACGTATGTAGTAAGTAGTTCCGGGAAATAACCCGTTTAACACGCTAGCTTCTGTTTCTCCTTCAAAGCCAGCATCTACACATGTTAACGAAGTGAGATTAGCACAATTTCCTGAATAAACTTCATAAACCGCATCAAAAAAAGGAGTTCCGTTAACTGTGATTGAAGCCCCAGACGTACTTGCTGTAAAGGAATACCAAACATCGTTATTTGCAGTTCCTGAGCATGCCACTAGTGATTCAGTAGCATAAGCAACGGTTCCCGAAACAGGAGTGCATCCATTTCCTTGTGTTAAGGTTGTGGCTCCTGAACATTCGTCATTTACCGGGGGGGCAACTACGGATGTATACGTATATGAATCTATTCCAATGTAGTTTGAATTTGCTCCGCCAGGACCTCCATTTTCAACAAAATAACGAAAGGCAACACGTCCATTTGTTGGCCCCGACAGACCAGATATCGTAATGGTATATTGTGTCCAAGATTGAGGATAACCAACAGTTGTAAGTAGGGGATTAATCGTCAATAATAGTGTTGTAAATGTTCCAACACTTGTAGGTGTTGTTCCACAATCCAATTCATTTCCCGCTGTGCTTAATCGTACTTCTAACCTATCAGGATAGACAGGGGTGCCGGCAACAGTTCGCGTATAAAAGGTTATGACATCGCCATTGTTATAGGTGCGAGTTGGTGTAAATAACCAGTTACTTAATGTTGTAGCCGATGAACTCGAAGAACTCTGGTAGTTTACGGAAAGGTAAGAATCAGAAGGCCCAGCTTGTGCAGGAAAAACTGTTGCATCTCCTGCTCCCCATTCTTGATCGGGCAGTACCGAATTGTTTTGAATATACCAATCGGTTAGGTTAGCCAAATCATCAAATCCCTCACTGTATGATTGACTAAATACTGAGCCTGCCGACCAGGTTACTAGAAGGCATAAACCACCATTAATCCATTTTCGGAGCAATTTCATGATTTTCTTTTCGTGGAACTTGCTTTATTTTTTGTTTTAATTTAATCCTTGCTGTTGGAGTTGATTTCGATTCACTTAATTGTTTGGCGCCAATTTCGTTGGTCGTAGAAACTCTTGATTTGTTCTCGGAATTTAAGCTTTTAACCTGAGCAAAAAAATTAATACTCAACCCAAAAAATGCAATGAAACAAAAGAAGATTTTCATATTAGAATTTAACTAAAATTTCTGAATAGCTATTTTTTCCTGTTGACACACGAATAAAGTAATTACCTGCTGTTATTCCGTTGATGTTAAGTTCACACATATCATTATCAATTTCTTTATGTATGAGTACTCGACCTGTATTGTCAATTAAATCCACAGAATATTTACCCGTAACATTTGGGACGATATGAACCTGATCAGTAGCAGGGTTCGGATAAATTAGTGCAGTTAATTCGTTTTGCTCTTGAAGACCTGACGTTGGACAAACCTCATTTACAGGAGACCCATCACAATAATCAATTGGATACAAATTTACCGATTGCGCACGTGCATTCTCTGGCTGGATAATAGCATCCGTACAACCTAATTGTTTTATTAGAAAATCTCTAAAAAAGTTTACTGTTGTATCCATATAGGCAGCACTTCCTGCATAAGGAACGTGAGGGGCGCCAAGGAATGTGTAAAATTGATTTTCAACTCCAACTGCACATGCTCTCTCGTGAATCATTCGACTACCATCTAAATACATCAATGGCGTTCCAGGGTTAACGATTCCCCTGTTATACTTAACAGTCCCATCGTTCGTTCCATGCACTGAAGCTACAGGTACGTCACCCGCCTCTAACCAGCTGTATCGTGCTAAGGCACCACATCCGTTCAATACTCCTTTTACTTTCGAGGAATAACCCGGGTTTCCGCTAGTTCCTTCTAATCCGCCCAATTGGGTAATTGTTGTTTGATTTAAGTAATCTGAAACTTCACATTCCTGATCTAGGTAGGCTAAGTGAAGAGATGTAATGGCACCTGCTGAACTTCCGCCAACATAGATATTATTTGTGTCAATTTTATACGTATCAGTCGTTTGTTTGTCTTTGTAGAAAAATCGTACTGCTGCGCGAAGATCTTGTACCGCTCTTACAACGGCTTTTACTGCGTTAGCTGAGTCAAATGGAAAAAAGCCTAAACGGTAATCAATAGATGCTGTAACATATCCTTTTTTAGCAAATTTTTGACACATTGTTACAACATCTCCATCAGTTTTTGTCCCACCGATAAAGCTGCCTCCATGCACTAGGATTACCAATGGACGATTAGTTTCTGTATCACCCGTCGGTTGGTACACATCTAATTTTAACGTTGTTGAAGCACCATTCCAAGAAGTATTTTGGCCGTAGACAATATCACTTGTTGTGGTATAATTTGCAAACACATCTGTTGCATACCTTCCTGTAGCACAAGGACTTTGAGCCCACATTGAACCAGCAATTAAACAGCTAAAGAATAACGTAAATTTTTTCATAATTTTAGGTTTTAAGGGAATAAAGTTGCATCATACGCATTTGCATTCAAAAGCGGGATGCGGGATTTATATTTATTATTTATTGATTTTAAAAATTCATTCGCTAAAAGAGCATTTCCTTTGGCATTGTAATGAATGCCATCTAATGAATAGGCGCCTCCAGATACAAACTTAGCACTCATTGAAACACCATTATAAACAAAACCAGTTTTTAAAGAGGTGGAAAAATCATCCACCCGAACAAGCGCCAAATTATATTGATTTGCCAAGGAAATAATGACTGCATTTAATTCTTGAATTCTTGACCTCAATTCTTGAATTTCACTTTGATCTAATACAAACTCATCTCGAATTGGGAATAAAACCCCCATTTGGTTGCATTTAACTGAATCTAAAGGGAGACTCAATAACAATAATTCGTCACTTAATATTTGTCGTACCGCGAAATCATTAGCAGTAGGGTCAACAATCATAAATGGATTACTACCAACAGTAAAATAATACCCTAAAGGATTATAAATAGAATTAAGAGTGGAATTATTTGCAGCATCAAGTGTCAATCCATTCCAAGGAATTGTAGTGAAATATGGCATTTCTGTTACATCTGGAATCGTAGCTATTGCTCCTTTTGCACCATTTGCAGTTAATTGTTGAATAACATTTGTGTAGGCATTCTCGAAATCATTTACAGAAGGTAAATTAGTAATTGTTCCTCCCGATTTTGCGAAATCTAAAACATCTTCAACACCTAAAAAAGAAGTGAAAAAGGTAGCATTTGTTGCAGTAACATCATTTAGTACACTTGTCGCCGAAGACGATGCCATTCGCCCAAAAAACGAATTAGACTGGCCATAATTTGCAGTCTCAACGTCCATTAATTTTAATCCCGGAATTCCATAGTTTCCAAATTTAGTAGAGGAAGAGTACAAATTATCACTAAAAATAGATCCATCGCCTGTAGCTGTAACTCTAACTGGTGAAAGACTAGTTACTCCTTTACAATCCGTTTTATAACCTAATTTAAGTTGCGCTAAGCCAGTTAAACCTATTCCTACGGAAGTTGAATTTACAAAAGGTTGATTGATTAAATTCCCTCCAACCAGCGAAATTTGGTTAGAAATAAGTGCTGCCAACGAATTTTGTTGACCTTCGTAATACAATGCGTCATTCATATACCCTGACGAATGCGCACCTCCAATCATTACAAAACGGGTTGGATCAATTTCTCCTTTTGAAACCGCTGGTTTTTCATATTTTGGCTTACATGAAAGTAGAGCTGCTAATGAAAGTAAAAGTATACCTAACGAATATAATTTGTTGCTCATCTTACCATTTATAAATTAGTGAAAAACCTGGCGCAATTGCTTTTGTACGATAGGTGCCAAATAAATTTGTTTCTGCATTTGTAGCTGTTCGTTTCAACTGAGTGTAATAAATTGATGCATCCATTGAAAACTTATCGGAAAATCTGAAGGTTAACCCTCCGGTGATATAGGCACGATTGGCATCTGGCGTTTCTGGAGTAACACTTTCTTCAGGAACAGGAGTAAAGCCAAATCCACCTCCAAAACGCAGGTCTAATTTATCAATGACTTGATATTGTACACCACCGCGAAAAGCAAAAATACTTTTGTAATTTCTTGGGGATTTAGTATCTAAAAGTGATGCTGTATTTTGTTCATAATCAAATGCCAGTGTATCATACGCTTTCCAACCTACGTAATTAACATCTACTACAATTTTTATTTTGTTGTTTGGCTTGTACGCCCATCCAAGAGTCGTGACATTTGGTAATGGAAGTGCGCCGGTGAACTTGCCATCGGGAAAATTAGGATCTAAAGAAGACGGAACCGTGAAATTTGCTTCGCCATTTTTTAATGACATATTTATTTGAGACCGATAAGTGATGCCAACAGATAGTTTTTTATTCAAATCGTAATGAATACCGGCATTAAATCCAAAACCCATTGCCTTGCCAGATAGTTCAGCGTGACCATAATTTCCTGTAGAATCTTGCACAGGAATATCCTTTTGAAGATTTACATTGCCAGTTGATACAATGAATCCTGCGCCAATACCGATTACATCAGCAATTCGATATGACAACGTTGACTGTAAAAAAATTGCCTTAAGTTCTAGTCTTGTCAAGGCAAAACGACCAATCCACGCATCTTCCCATTGAACTGTTGATCCAAATGGTGTATATGCCGCTAAACCAAGTTTTAATTTATCGTGTTTGTGTGCTTGAAAAAGACCATATGCCGAAAAAGGCGTTCCTACAGGATTTTGTGTTCTATATCCTTCACCTGTGGCTGAATCCACATACAATACATTTGCGAAAATAGGTGTGGCGGCAATATTTATAGAATTTTCATTGGAAAATGCAACTGAACCAGGATTAAAAAAAATACTTGCGCCGTCTTGAAAGAGAGCTGTTCCAGCGCAACCCATACCTTGTTGCTTCTGACCTTGAAAGTTTACCTGGAAGCCTTGTCCCCAAATAAACCCAGTAAAAAACAGCATAAATAAAGAAATACCTTGTTGCTTCATTTTCATAGTTTCAGCCAAATATAACGAATATTCAATTAACTTTAACGCTGATTGAAATTATACAATATGACACGAAGTTTTCTCGCTATCAGCTTTTTATTTTCATTTACCTTCATAAAAGGTCAATCCTTCGAAAAAGCTTTTATTATTTACAATGCTAAAGGTAAAAAAACTACCGTCAATAATATGTTGAACGATTCAAAAAAGGCAGATTGTATATTGTTTGGTGAGTTTCACGACAATCCCATTACGCATTGGTTGCAACTTGAAACGGCTAAATTTCTATCCGGTTCAACTTCTTTATGTCTAGGTTTTGAAATGTTCGAATCTGATCAACAACAACTTGTCGACGACTATTTATCAGGAAAATTAACCGATAAGCAATTTAGTGACTCCTGTCGCTTATGGCCCAACTATGAAACCGATTACAAACCACTTATAGATTTGGCCAAGCAAAAAGGATTTCCTTGTATTGCCAGTAACGTAAAACGAAAATATGCTTCTTTGTTATTCAAGAAAGGAAGAGCTGCCTTAGACACACTCTCTGAAGCGGAGAAAAATAAGTTTGCTTCGCTAGACTTTAAATTAGATTCTACCTTGTCTCAATATCGTGAGGTTCGTAAAATGGGCGGTCATGGAATGGGAATTGGGATGATGGAGGCGCAAGCATTTAAAGATGCTACAATGGCTATGCATATTCAAAAATACCTTTCACTTAATTTTCAAGTATTACACTTTAATGGCGCTTTTCATTCCGATTATTATCAAGGGATACTATGGTATCTAATGCAAAACCCATCCTTTTTGGTTAAAAAGAAACTTACAATTTCTACTGTAAGTCAAGATGATATAACTAAACTTGACAAAGTACATTTCGGAAAGGCAGACTACATCATTTGTGTGTCCGAATCGATGACAAAAACCCATTAGACGATAAGGGGTCAATTCACGAAAAACCATACTTCCTACGTATAACCACGTAACGCTTATCGTCAAAACACCTAATTGTTGATGTGTGTG
>CAZLVX010000035.1:0-16870 GCA_964562965.1 uncultured Lishizhenia sp. | reverse complement strand
CTACTTCTAATCAGAGACTTTTTTCCGATTCGATTGCTTTCTGCACAAGTGAAGTATAATTTTTTTGGTTTAATTTATTGGGTCGTTTTATTTGGGATAGCATCCGGTTCATTAGGCTCTTTTTTTGGTGTTCCGTTTCTATTTTACGCACCAGAATATCATGGTTCTATATCTTTTTTGAGTTATTTCTTTTTAGGACTAGCACTAGGTGGTTTTTTCATGACGTTTCATGCCTTCAGCTATGCTAAACTTGGTCCAAGGTTCCCTTTCTTGCTGGTGGTATCTACACCGTTTTTTAAGTTTATTTTGAATAATTCCTTTCTACCTCTCACGTTTATACTATACTTCAGCTTCAAGACATTTGATTTTTTATCGAATGAAGAACTGTTATCTAACAGTGAAATTCTCTCGAACCTTGGAGGCTTGTACGCCGGAATTGGAAGCTTTGTAATTATTACCCTCGCTTATTTTTTTAGAATTAGAAGGAATAGGGATATAAACGATGATGATCCTGATGATAACATTTCTCCTATTGTTCAGCTTAGGAAAAACAACCATAAATGGTATAATTATTTTAGAATTGAACCAAAAAGACCTATTTATTATATAGGAAGAAATTTTAAACTTTATAAAAGCAGATCTACTTCTCATCTAGACATTGAAGTCGTCGAACAAATTTATGCGGAAAATAGAATAAATGTTTTTTTGTTTCAGCTAGTCACGCTCCTAGCATTTATAGGAATGGGATATTTTAGGGATTATGAAATTTTGGAGATGCCCGCTGCCATGTCGATCGTGACATTATTGTCTTTGCTATTTATGTTTTTTAATGCGCTTTCAACATGGTTTCACCGCTGGGCTTATTTTATTTTAGTTCTAGGATTTTCTCTCGCCATTTATTTAAGTTTAACTAGTAGTTTTTTTCAATTTAACAGTTATTTGATCGGCATTGATTACGAAGAGAGTTTAAGACAGCCTTATACAATCGCAGCACTTGAGTCTCATTACAAGGATACTTCTGGAAGAAATCAAGCAGAAAATAATTTAATTCAAATACTATCCAATTGGAAAAAGAATCAATCCTCGGAAAAACCTAAACTTGTAATTGTGGCAACTTCAGGAGGAGGGTCACGGAGTGCGATGTGGACATATGAAGTTCTCAAACAATGTGATCAAAAACTCAATAATCAGTTTTCAAAGCAAATTCATTTAATTACAGGCGCATCTGGAGGAATGTTGGGAGCAGCATTTTATAGAAGTCTTTTACTTCAGGATGTTCAAAACGCCACTATATTGCGCTATGAATCCGAACACTCGAAAAACATCTCCAGTGATTTTCTAAATAAACTTTCCTTTTCGTTTTCAAGTAGTGATTTGTTTATGCGTATAAAATCGTTCGAATATGACGGAAAATCTTATCCATTGGAAAGAGGAATTGCCTTCGAAGAGCAATTGAATAAAAACCTAAAAAATATCTTCAATCATCCTTTAAGCTTTTATAAAGAAGCTGAAAAGAGAGCCAATATCCCTTTAATGATATTCAGTCCAATAATTGTAGAAGACGGAAGGAGATGCCTAATTTCGAGTCAATCTATGCAGTGCTTACTCCCAAACGTTTTCGAGTCTAATTATGAATTCATCGATTACCATTCATTTTTCAAAAATCAAGATATGACAAAAGTGCGTTTTACCTCAATCTTAAGAGCGAATGCATCTTTTCCTTACATCATGCCCATGATTTCATTACCAACTCAACCCGAGATGCATTTGATGGATGCTGGTATCAGAGATAATTACGGTATTAAAACCACCCTATTGTATTTAAAGCATTTTAAAGAATGGATTAAACAAAATACTTCTGGGGTCGTGATTATTGAAATTCGAGATACCAAACGTATTTTAAATGATGAAGGGTTTAACGCAATATCCTTATTAGATAAACTTTTACTTCCATTTACAAATCAAAACTTAAATTTCACAAGGCACCAAGATTACGACATTGAACTAATGGAGACTTTTTTTAGGGAGGGACTTCCTTTTCAACTCGACCGCGTTACTTTTAATTTGACCAACGAAACAAAAAAACGAGTCTCACTTTCTTGGAGGCTAACAAACAACGAAAAGCGAATGGTAAAAGATGCCATTAATGATGACTATAACAGATCTTCGTTAAATAAACTGATTTCCTTACTTAATCACTGAGATATTTGTGAATGTGGCGATAAAATTTGCTGTGCAACCTTCAGGAATCGGGGCCTTACTTGGAATAAAATCAAAATTTAATTTCAGGCCATTCTTTTGGAACTTAGTATCCATATTTATTCCGTAAATCGTTTTACCTATATACTCATTGTTATTTCCGCTTATGATTTCCACGTTTACTTTACAGGGCGTTTTTGTAAAACGTACAATACCGTTATAGGGTTGATCATAATGCACCTCGTAAAGATTTTTTTGGGTGATACAACTCGAGAGAAGTGCAGCACCAAACAAAATAAAAAATCGTTTCATCATTTTTCAAATATAAAAAAAGGAGTTCAAATGAACTCCTTTTTAAATCAACCTGTAGCAAAGTTAATTTAGATCCTATTGGGGTTTAACGGAAATATTTTTATTTGGTTACAATTGAATTAACATTTTAGCCTTGATAAAGTCAAGCGATAGAAAAGAAATGAATTCGTTACTCGTATATTTTTGTTTTAATGAATGTCTCAACTCATATTCATGCTTTGGTTAAGTTGATGGATGATCCGGATGATCATGTATACGAACACGTTCGTCAAGAAATCAAGAAATGTGGTGCTGATGCTATCCCAATCTTGGAGCATTCATGGGAACATGATTATTACGGAATGGTTTTTCAAAATAGAATTGAAGACCTCATACACGAAATTCAGTTTTCCGAAATACAGCGACAATTATTAGAATGGTCGAGTAGTCCGGATAAAGATTTATTAGAAGGATCTATTTTGATTGCTAAGTATCAATATCCTGGTTTGGATGAATTGAAAATTAAAGAGTCTATTCAAAATTTAAGAAAGGACATTTGGTTGGAACTAAATGATAATCAAACATCTTTTGAAAAAGTAAAAATTTTCAATCGCATATTTTTCGATTTATATCAATTCAGCGGTGATACCAAGCATTATCACTCCCCAGTAAATTCTTTTATTAATACAGTATTAGAATCAAAAAAAGGCAATCCGTTAAGTTTATGTCTTTTATATAGTATCGTTGCGCAATCCTTGGATCTCCCAATATATGGGGTTAACCTCCCAAATCATTTTGTACTTGCTTACATGGATGAATATCATGCTAATCATTTCGGTCAAGTCCAAAACGATTTTGGCGTGCTCTTTTACATTAATGCCTTTTCTAGAGGTACCATATTCGATGTAAAAGAAATAGAGCAATTTTTAAACGATCTAAATATCGAACACAAAAGAGAGTATTTTGAGCCCTGTTCAAATACAGCGATTATAAAGCGAATGTTTACCAATTTAATATTTGCCTTTCAACAAATAGGAAATTCTGAAAAGGTAGAAGAATTGACTTTATTAAAATCTTTACTAGATTAACTTTGAATTATCCAATGTTCTCTTAGTTCTCCAAGTGTAGAAACCAAGGGATTTAAATAATTTATGCCTTTGTTCTTGCGAATTTGTGAAAAAGGAGCCAACATAAAATCAGACTCATTCCACACTAAAACATTCATACGATTAAAAAAATCTATGTTAAGTGCTGAACCTATTTTCTTTATCGCGTGAACAGAACTGTCAATTGAGCAACCAGAGGCTACTTCTAATGTTTCGTCAACAGCCAACACAATAATATGATTAAACAAGACTGTTGTATTGGAATTAAGTTTTTTACCATGCGCTGACCAAGTTGCATTAAATTCGGAAAGATTTTCCAAGGTGAAACGAACTTCCTCATCCGACATTTTTCTTTCGGCCAAATAAAGCCATACCTTACTGGCGTTTCCTAAGGATTCGAATAAATTATAACTCTGCTGCATTTGCAATTAATTCAGCCACATCTAGAACCTTAATCTCTGATTCTTTTTCGGCATGCTTGATGCCGTCTGTCATCATCGTATTACAAAAAGGGCAACCAGTCGCAATAATTTGAGCATTCGTTTCCAATGCGTCATCCGTGCGTTCAATATTTATTTCTTTATTCCCTTTTTCGGCCTCTTTAAACATCTGAGCGCCACCTGCCCCACAACAAAGACCATTTGTTTTACAGCGCTTCATTTCAACTAGCTCAGCGTCGAGTTTTTCAATTAAACTGCGTGGTGCTTCGTAAACATCATTTGCTCTTCCTAAATAGCACGGATCGTGAAACGTTATTTTTTTTCCTTTAAATGTTTGATTTCCCTCAAGTGCTAATTTACCTGTAAGTATCAAATCTTGAATTAATTGTGTGTGATGTACCACTTCATAGTTTCCTCCCAATTCCGGATACTCATTTTTAAGTGTATTAAAACAATGTGGGCAAGCGGTTACAATTTTTTTTATTTCATAACCATTCAGTACTTGAATATTCATCAGTGCCTGCATTTGGAAGGTAAACTCATTTCCTGCTCTTTTCGCTGGATCACCTGAACAACTTTCTTCAGAACCTAAAACTGCAAAATTCACTTTGCAATGGTTTAGAATTTTAACCAAAGCTTTTGTTATTTTCTTTGCTCTGTCGTCAAAACTACCTGAACAACCCACCCAAAACAAAATATCTGGTGATTTTCCTTCCGCCATCAAACTGGCCATTGTAGGTACGTGCATGCTCATAACTTATTCTTCAAAAACTTGAATATTTGATGTTCTTTCTGTTAATTGTGTGAATTTCCCTGTGTAGCGTGTCGCTCTAACAATATGGTTATCAATCCAATGATAATTGCCCCCTCTTGGTTTTTCCATTAATATTCCATGGTATTTAAATCCATGTGCATCCAACCAATTTTCTGTTACTTCTCTGTGTTCTTCCAAACGCGAAGTAAAAAAGGTAATAATATGACCTTCTTCAAACCAATTGTTAATTGTCTCCAAGGCATCGGGGTAAAGTTTTGCCGTAGCCATTCGTTCAGGTTCCTCATTAGGAATATCGTCACAAATCGTTCCGTCAATATCGATTAAATAGTTTTTAACATCTTCAGGAAGAATTGGTGAAATCCGTTGACCTTCTTCTTTAATGTCCTGTAATTTTAAATTAACCTTAGTCTTCATTCGCCCAGTTTAATCTATCTGATGGTGAAAACTGCCATGGAGCTCCATTATTTTCGATATTTGTTAACATACCCGTTAATTCCGTTGGCATTTTTGATTCTTCCATCACAAGGTATCGTCGCAAGTCTACGATAATGGAAAGCGGATCAATATTTACGGGACATTCTTGGACACATGCATTGCATGATGTACATGCCCAAATTTCTTCTTCCGAAATAAAATCACCCAATAAACTTTTCCCATCTTCGTAATCCTTTCCGTGCTTACGTTTTAACTCTCCAATTTCAACAAGTCTATCGCGTGTGTCCATCATTATTTTACGAGGAGAAAGCTTTTTACCGGTAATATTTGCGGGACATGATGAGGTACACCTTCCGCACTCTGTACAAGTATATGCATCAAGTAAATTCTTCCACGTTAAATCCGTAACATCTTTAGCTCCAAATCTTGTGGGTGCCACTTCACTCGTTGGTGCGGCATAAGTGTCTTCATTAGGATCCAACATTAGCTTTACTTCTGCCGTAACGGATTCCATATTAGTAAACTTTCCTTTTTTATCCAAGTTCGAATAATACGTATTTGGAAATGCTAAGAAAATATGAAAATGCTTGGAATAAGGAAGGTAATTCATGAAAGTCAATACCATTAAAAAGTGACCCCACCAACCAATATTTTCAAGAAGATGTAGCGTGTCGTGGTTCATACCTTTGAAAATGTTGGCACCAACAAATGATGAAATTAGGAATCCATAACTTTCCTTTTGCATGGCATCATCTGCCCCGTTCATTGTGAAAATGCAAAGTATCAAAACGATTTCCATTATCAAAATCAAGTTAGCGTCTTTCATCGGCCAACCTTTCAATTCATCCATGGTTAATCGAGGTAATTTCAGCATATTTCTGCGAGCTAAAAAAGCGATGGTTCCAACGAAAGCAAGAACAGAAAGAAGTTCAATAAAGCTTATCATAAAAACATAAAAGTCGCCAAGAGAATCCATAAACATGCGGTGGTTTCCGGTAATCCCATCAGCAATTATCTCAATCAACTCTATTTGCGTGATAACAAATGCCACGTACAAGGCTAAATGAAGCAAAGCAGGTATCGGGCGAGAGAACATTTTTTTTTGACCAAAAGCCACAAGTAACATCGTACGCCAGCGTTCTGATGTGTTATCTGAACGTTTAACATCTCGACCCAACAATATATTTTGACGAACCTTAAGTATGTTCATTGTAAACCATCCAAAACCGAGAACAAGTAGAACGGAAAAAACAACAATCTCTATCATAATGACTTTTCTTAATCTGGAATACTATCCAATATCATCCTAAGTTTTTTCTCCTCTTTTTTGGTAATCGGCACACCTTTGGTTCTAGCGCCGAACAACGAGAAGTTTATATATCGCTCAGGATGTAATTGAAAATCTGATACTAAATTTTGAAGTTCGTTATTAGATTCTACCAGCTCCAAATATAATTTTTCGTCATGAACCAGTTTACCTAAAGTTCCATTTCCTTTTTCAACATCTTCGAGCACAAGATTCAATTTTTTAATGGTTGTTTGTGCATCCAAAATGACAGATTTAAAATTCGCATTCACCAAATCATCAGATACTTTTTTGGTATTTCCAATGATAGCCGTTACCTGATCATTCGATTTTTTAAGGTTATTGGTGATGTTTTCCACGTTTGCCATTATTCGTGAAAATTGTAATTTTTCTTCCGCAACAAATAATTGGAGTTCATCAGCTACATTCCCAAGTTTTTGAATTGTCATTTTTACTTGTCTTAAGCTTCCTTCTATTTCTGACGTTGCTGTAGAGTCCCAAAACGAGGATAAAGACGAAACCATTTTATCAACTGAGGCCATCATCGTCTGCAATTTATTGGTTATTGGATCAGTGAACGCTTTCACCTGGGACACCATATCCTTTGAAATTCTGCCTGGAATATCGGATTCTGCTTCATAATTTCCTTTTGAAATATCATTTGGCATGATAATAATTAACCCTTTGGTTAGTAAATCAATATTACCAATTTCAATGACACTACCAATCGGAATTTCAACTTCGTCATTTTGGATACTAAAAGTTATCCTAACTTTTTTGTCTGCGGAATTTCCAGGAACATACTCAATGTCCTTCACTTTTCCAACCGTAACACCATTCAAAGTGACATTACTTGAAACCGTTAACTGGCCTGAATTTGGGAAATAAGCGTAGAATTCTCTATCTCCACCAAAAATGCTGTTACCTTTCAAGAAATTTATACCTAAAACGAGTAAAACTATGGCCAAAATGGCAACAACAGCGGCTTTTATTTCTTTTGAAAATCTCAATCTGATTTCTTTTCTGCTAATTTAATAGCTTTTTCAATACTAATGCGCTCTCCGTTTAAAAAAGCTGCAACAAAAGCATTATTAAAACCTTGTTCTATCAATTCTATTTTTCGTTGTCTTGCTCCTTGTATATCATTTTTAAACTCACCCGTGCAATATTTATATAATTTATCTTGGTAATATTCGTGGATATCCAAGTTTTTAAATCGTGACGAATTCAAAGGTATTTTCTTATCAGAGGTTTCAATTTGTATTCTAAAAACTAAGCCTGTACTGTCTTTTGTATCTTGAACAACCGGCGTATTGGTTGGGGTTTTATCTTGTTGGGGAGGATTCGTTTTAATTATTTCAATAGTTTCTTTACCAGACAATTGGTTGTAATATCGTTCAAATGCTTTAAACATGGCAAGTGCCATTTCTCGTTGACCATTTGCATCTGCTAGTAATTTTTCTTCTGTTGGGTTAGTTAAAAAACCAGTTTCAATTAAGACGCTTGGCATTGCCGTTTTGTATAAAACGTAAAAACCTGCCTCCTTAACCCCTCTGTCAAAACGCCCCATTTTTTTAAATTCTTTTTGAAGTTGCTCCGCATAACGTATGGAATAATCTCTAAATACCGACCCTTGAAGTTGCATAGCAATCATGGCCTCCGGTGACATGTCGAAATTCTTATATTTAGCCCCTTTATCGTCTTCTAATTCAATAATTGAGTTTTCTCTTTCCATTACTTTCTGTTGTGCCTCTGTTCGATGCAGACCAAGCACATATGTTTCTGACCCATAAGCCACATTGCTACCTGCATTTGCATGAATACAGATAAACAAGTCAGCTTTCGCCCTATTTGCAATATTTGCACGCTCCAACAATTCAACAAAAACGTCCTTATCTCTTGTATAGATTACCTTTATGGAGGGATATTTCTCTTTGATCATAGCGCCTAATTTTAACGCCATTGACAAGCAAACTTCTTTTTCATTTGAATAGCCACCATGACAACCGGGATCTTTTCCACCATGTCCAGCATCTATTACGACTGTTTTAATTGGATTTAGTTGAGCTTCAACATTCGACCATACAAATAGAGAGACAATGAGTATTTTTACTCGGGTATTCAATAAGATAAAGAAATTTACGTTCTTCATTAACTTGGTTAAATTTGGTAGTTTTGTGCTACTTTACAAAATTAGTTCCAAAGGTTTGATAGTCTCACGTCGTCAGTGTCTACTTTTCTTCTTTGCATTGTTAATAATGCAACTATCGGGCAAGGTTACGGGTCAAAAAGAGCAGAATAAAACCATTACTATCAACGATGAGTCAGTAAAATCAATAATCAAGTACAGCGCTCGAGATTCAATTTTCAAAGACGTTAGAAAGAAACAAGTTCATCTGTACGGACAAGCGAATGTTCAAATGGACGGCATTGAAATGACAGCAGGTTATATCTGCATTGACCTTGAAAAAAATGAACTACAAGCACGATTCTCTTACGACAAAGACAGTAATAAAATTGAGTTTCCAGTTTTTACGGAGGGAAATGAAACCATACAATGTGTTTCGATAAAATATAACACCAAAACAAAAAAAGGATTTTTAGAAGAACTCTCCCTAAAGCAAGAAGAATTGTACTTTAGAATGGAGATTGCAAAGAAACATGAAGACGATGAATTGCACCTCAGGCATGGAAAACTATCAACCTGCGACTTACCAGATCCTCACTACCATTTTCAACTCGCAAGAGGAGTTATTGTTCCAGATGAGCGCATTGTTACAGGACCATTAAATCTGCACATAAATGGCATTCCTACTCCTCTTGGATTGCCTTTTGCTTTAATCCCAACGAAGCAAAAAGAACAGGTTAAAGGATTACTTTTTCCCGAATTTGTTCCGCTTTCTGCTTATGGATTTGGAGTTCAGAATCTCGGCTATTACATTCCAATAAATGATTTTTTGCAAACAACTTTATATGCCAACCTCTACAATCGTGGTAGTTGGGGACTTAGAAATGATTTGGATTATGCCAAAAGATATGGATTCACTGGTAAATTATCTCTTGGATTTCAGCAGTTCAGACTGGGGTTTCCGTCTAATTCAAATCAGAATAAATTTAGTTTGATGTGGTCACACCGACAAGATCCCAAGGCTTCTCCCTATTGGAATTTTTCATCCAGTGTAAATTTAATTTCTGATAACAATTCAAAAAATAATTTAGACCCAATAAATCCAGAATACTTCAGTAATAGTTTCAATTCCGACATTAACATCAACCGGTTGTTTCCTGGGAAGCCATTTTCCATGGGCTTAAAATGGTCACTTCGTCAAAATTCTGTTGCTAAAAATATTGCGCTGATTAGTCCAATTATGAACGCTAATTTGACACGCGTTTTTCCATTTAAAAAGATTTTTTCATATCCAAAAAATGAACTCACGAAGGCAGTTTCAAGAATTGGGTTAACCTATAATTTTGAAGGTCAAAATAGATCTAGTTTTGCAGACACATTGCTCAATCAGGCAAATTTTCAGCAAATTGGACAACAATTTTTAAATGGGATTTCACAATCGATGTCTATTCAAACGTCTCTTGGTTTGTTTTCTAACACCATTAAAATCAATCCTGTTTTTAATTATGGTAATAAGCTAAATTTTCAACAAACAAGAAAATCTTTTGATGTTACAACAAATTCTACCTTGACTGATACCTTGAGAGAAATTGGAATGGCTCATGAAGTTAATTTTAATGTTACAGCTACAACTGTTGTCTATAGTTACTACGAATTAATTGGTAAATCAAAACCTAAACTTAGGCATTTGCTCACTCCTTCTATCGGTTATCGTTATGTGCCAATGCTAAACCCGCTCATTTCGGATAGTGTTGGTGTTAATCAATCCGTGGTGAAATATTCTCCATATGAACGCAGTATTTATTCAGTGGGGAATTCCGTTGGTGCTTCTTTTCTAACATTTGGTTTCAACAATACTTTAGAATTAAAAATGAAGTCAGAGAAGGATACTGTCACGGGTTACAAGAAAATTCGGTTGATTGATCAATTTTCTATCAACGGGAATTATGACTATTTAAAAGATTCCATGCGACTCTCCATGATTTCGTTGAACTTAAGGATTAGTCCTAAAAACTGGTTGAATTTTGTATCTAACGCTTCTTTTAGTCCCTACGCATGGGATTCAACCGGTGCTAATTTGTCAACTTTCGCTTTACGAAATAACCAAGGAATAGGACGTCTACTCAGTGGTAATTTTACTACAACACTATTACTTGCGCCGAAAAAAACTCGAAAAATTATGAGCGAAAAAGTAGAATCAAGCAATCAAAATTGGAACAGTGCTTTTGCGTATTTCTCTCTTCATCCTGAACATGCTATTTATTTTGATATTCCGTGGAAGGTTACTTTTTCACATATTTATTCTCTTCAGGCGAATCAATTTATTACTTCGAGCAATTCTAAATCTTTCAATCAAGTTCAAACCATTTCTTGTAGCGGTGACGTGAGTTTTACCAAAACTTGGAATTTAAGTGGTAATGTGAATTATAATATCATGGATGGAAGTATTACCAACGCATTTTTTACCTTAAATAGAAATTTACATTGCTGGGCGCTAAGTTTTTATTGGGTGCCAATAGGAGGAAACAAGAGCTTTTTACTAAGTATTCGGAATACTTCTAGTTTATTCAAAGACGCAAAATTCGACTTTAGAAAACCGCCGGTATTTTTGTAATTACTTTTCGTTGTACATGAGCATTTTTGGACCGACAACAAGGTTAATGTTACAAATACGCCTGCTTCCGTCGTCCAATTTTTTACCTGGCTTGTAGTTTGGTGGCGTATCCTCTCCTCTACCGTTTATTTCTAGTTCAACAGTGACTTTATATTTGTCTTTGATTGTTTTCATTTGTAATTCAAACTCTTTCGCTACTGCTGCTGCACGATCATTAGAGAGCTTTTTATTAAACTCTTTGCGCTCTGCTTCATTTTTACTTCCTTGAGTATCGGCATATCCATTAACAACTAAAATTGTTCTAAAATCAGTATTACTGAAAATATTTTCATTGTGATGATTTAAATATGACTTCCAATTAAGAATGTCTTTTTCTATTTTCTGGACCAATGCTGATACTTGCTTTTTTCCTTCTTTGGTTAAATTAGCACTCCCCGTTTCAAAGGTAATATCTGAACCCAATCGGACGACCTCCTTATTGGATTCAATCATTTCTGCTAGTGGATTAATTTGATTATGCATTAAATCATTTAATTCAGCTGATAATTTTAATGCCTTTTCATGGCCTTTTGAGGAATACGGTGAAACGCTATTCAATTCATTTATTATTTCCTGGGTCCGTTTAAAAACTGCTTGTAATTTCACATCGATTGAAGAAATCCGCTGAGTGGAATCTATACCGGCTAATTCTTTCTTCTGATTTTCTATTGCTCGCTTAGCCGCATCTGCTTTCTCAATTGCCTCTGCCATATCTTTTTCGCGTTGGGCTTTATTTTTATTGTAGGCATTGACCTCCTTTTTTCCTCTTTCTCCGCGAAATACTGTCGTGGTATAAACTGGTTTTTTCAAGGATTTTGGTGAACAGGCTATTAAAAGTCCCAAAAGGATAAAAAATGAGAAAATTTTCATATGTGTTTTATTTGTTCTTTAACGGTCATTTGTAATCGCATAAGAGATTTATTCATCAATGTTTAAGTAGAAAATCTCTTTATTCTTATTTCATATCGAAAAATTTATTAAAAGATAATGGTTTTATTTCAGATTTACAAGTTTTTTTCTTTTTTTAGATAGTATGCGCCCATAAATAAAATGTGTGAGGTGAAATAGATCCAAGTTAAAATAACTAAAAACGCACCCGTTAATCCTGCATCTTTAAAAACGAAAAAATGTTGAAGGTAATATTTTATTGCAAATTGACTAAGACAAACAACAATAGTGGAAAATAAGGAAGCTCCAACTACAATTTTAGTTACAATATCTCCATCGTGCCCATAGTTATAGATACAGAAGAATATGGAAAAATAAGATATAAATGAGAGACCTAAACTTATAACTGAAATGGCAGCTTGGAATAGAAAACTTTCTTCACTAAACCACATTTCGAGCATTGAGATCAAAAACAACTGACTGAAATAAAGCACAATCATGAAGAACATAAAGAGTGCAATAGCGAGAATTGAAAACAGCCGAAATTGAATAACATCTTTGACTAGGTCAACTCTTGTTCTCTTCTTTATTGGTACATCCAAGATATCGTTCACTCCCCTTTTAACCGAAGAAGTCATAGCAGAAGTAGTTACTATAATTGCTAAAATACTCAGTATTTCCATCCAAATATTCGGTTTGGTAAATTGAGTGTTCGTGAAAAATTCTACTATCGAAGTGGTATCTTTTAGACCTACTTGATTGGTTAAAAACCTTATTATTATCTGTTCAATAGTCTCCTGTCCGAAAATTCTACCGAAAAGCGAAAAGCTAACAAAGGCGATAGGAATCAATGCAAACAAACTGTAATAGGCCAAAGCCGCTGCGTGATTGTTTTGATGTTTGAAATAACCGGTTATTGTAGCTGTGTATTTTTTTAATTTACTCATATGGCAAATTTTCTTCTTATTCGAATAAATCGAACTTCATTCAATGGATAATTTGCATAAAGGACAATCATTTTTTGTTCGCACAGCATATAGGATTGGTAAAATCCCCCGCTAAACATTGCATATTGAAAGTTCACCGGTATTCCGTGTTTTTCGGCAGTTTCAAATTCATCTGGACGGAAAAAATGAGTGTTATCTTCAAAGATAATTTCATTCACAGGTCCAAATAATTTGGCAATTTCCTTATTTTTCAACTGATAATAAATCTCATGTGGTTTTCTGTTTTTTGATAATTTACCCTTTCTTAAGAAAGTTACATTGTCGCAAAGGCCAAGAATGTCCTGCGGATCGTGAGAGACTAAAATAATTGCCAAGTTTTCTCGAAATTTCAATTTCATTATTACCTCCGCGAGTCTTTGTTTTAAAATCGTATCTAAATGGCCAAATGGTTCGTCGAGAAGAAGTACATCGGGAGCATGTGCAATAGCTCGAGCAATCGCAAGACGTTGTTTTTCTCCTCCTGACAATAATGACGCTTTTGTTTGAGCCACGCGTTGTAATTGAAGTAATTTTATTAATTCTTTAATTCTCTTTTCACGTTTGTCAAAAGGATAACCGAGAATGGATTCTCTGATATTTTCTTCAGTCGTGTGGTAGTTATCTAATTTAAAATCTTGGTTGACAATCGAGATGTTCTTATAACCTGGTATCAATAATTCGCTCGATATTGGCATTTCCTCTCCATTCCATGTCAAGGAACCTTCATTTGGAGCAAGAATTCCTGCCATTATTTTTAATAAAGATGATTTTCCCGCACCACTTTTTCCGACCAATCCTAAAAGCTCTCCACGCTTTACACTTAAATTGACATTTCGCAAAATAGGCCTGTCATAAGTCAAATGGATATTTTTAATGCGCAACATTATTATATCAAACTTTTTGGAAATTCTTTACTAGCAATATAAATTCCCGGAATAGGATTAGCTAAGGGTTCATTGTCTTTGATATAAAAACAGAGCCTTGTATCGTTTCTGTTGGTCTTAATCTCCAATCGATCTAAAATGGACTCAGATACACCAACTTGACAATCCGGAGCATCTTCAGATTTTAACGTAACAATCCGCATTGCCTCAACGCTTTCGGAAAATTCATTTCCATTTGGCAAGATTCCTCTTAGCTCGTATACAGAGTTTTGAATTTCCTCCATTTTCGATACCGAATTGTTTATGACTAATTCATCTTCCCAAATATACTTTTTGTTGTCAGCGCTTTCTTCACCTTGATTGCTCTCGTCGGCAATTTTCTGAGAAAATAATTCATTAAGCAAGTAAACGTGTATGGTACATTTCATTTTTTCTTTATTTCGTTTTCTTTAAAAGCGGATGGCAATAAATCTGGGACTATTTTGAGTATTAAGGGAAGTAAAATTGCTCCTCCTGGCAATAAAAATATTCCTATCGAGGGAACTGACTTTAGAACATCCATAAATTGTGTTTTTACCTTTTCTTTCTCTTCCTTGGAAAGATCTTGTTGCGTGGATTTTTTAATCAACGCTATAAGTTCTTTACTCTCCTTTAGTTCATTTATGAATTTATCTTTATTTCTTCCTAAAATTCTAATCCAACGTTTGGAGAATCCCTTGTAAACTACCTTTACCTGATTGTCTTCTTTTATTTGATTGAGTTGAACGCTTTGATCAAAAATAAAGGCATCGCAAATTAATCTACATTCCTCAATCTCAATTGTATTTAGCCCAAACTGTTCTCCCAATTTTTGCAACCTGAATTCTTCTTGTTCAGTTGTAGCATGCGTACCCTCCGTTATAAATAATGCCAATTTATAGGTGATTTTTGCCAACTGCTTATTTTCAAATGAAATTGCAGATAACTCATGAGTTTTATTCATGTAGTTTTCGAGTTCAAGTTGAAAGTGACGTGGCAAATCAGCCGAGGCTAAAAGGTGATCAATTATTCGTTGTTCTTTCGGTTCAATTAGTTCATCCGCCAATGCTGCCGCTACTGCGCCCTTGAGAACCGAAAAAGCATAATTATTGCGCTTTTCATCAAAGGAAATAGTGCTTTCATCTAGGAATTCAATAAACAACAGAACATCAATAAAAGTTAATGCATTCGATAAATGATTGATCCAATAATTCGAGCCAAAAATAGAGGTATTTACTTTTACGCGATTTGCAAGTGTTTTTTCCAATTCATGAATTTGGTCTCCTTTCAACCATTTATCCACCCATCTTTCTTCTTTCCAAATTTTATAAAACTGACAGAGCGTTTGAATGAATGCTTCTTTACTAAAGTTCTTTCCACTTTTCTGAAGATAGGCGAGCATTAAGGCCTCAAATAAAAGTAATTTTAACGCTTCGTCTTGCGTGTAATGGTCCCTTTCAAGTTCATTTGAGAAAATAAAAGAATTAGCAACTCCGAAAACCAAACCGGTTTTTGATGAAATTAATTCTACTAATTCTTCCAACTCATCATTAGATTCATCTAGTAAAAGCGTAATGATTCCGTTCTCTTCTAGCTCAAAATATTTGGCTATCCAATTTCTTGAACCCGGTGATATTTTTTCTTTATTTGAAGGCATATCGGATAGCTAAGCCTCCGCCCCATCCGAAACCAATTGGACTTAGTGAAAGAACCGGCCCAGTATCTAAGGATAAATTTAACGGAAAATCTTGAAACG
Organism: uncultured Lishizhenia sp.; assembly: GCA_964562965.1. GTDB lineage: Bacteria > Bacteroidota > Bacteroidia > Flavobacteriales_D > Crocinitomicaceae > UBA952. The sequence continues at coordinate 1,005 of CAZLVX010000035.1, read as the reverse complement.
TATAATCCACTCCAACAACTCCATTTACAGATAAAATATAGGTTCCGGAAGTTACTCCTAAAGTTGGACCAACTCCCGCATACCAATCTAACCCAGTAGGTTCAGGCAATGATTTTTGAACTTCAGCTAAGGCAGAAATTAACAATGTATTTGAAAAGCCTCCAATAGTTCCTTCAACCGCAAAACCTGGTCTCAAAAAGTGTTTAATGTCTAGGCCACCGAGAGAGGGGTAACCACCTTTTATTCCTACGGCTGTTTTGTATTGCTGTGACCAAGAACACGTTGAAACAGCCAAAAACATTAATGTTATTAGGGATAACTTTTTCATAAATCAGAATTTTAACAAAATTAAAGTTTACCTGCCAAGGTAACGGCTTTTTTTGCTACGAAAAATACACCTCCCGATGTTGAAAACACTTCGAAACGCAAGATATAAATTCCAATACTTGCTTTTGCTTGATTCTCTGTAGTTCCATCCCAATAAAAAACACCTTCGGTTCCAAGGTATTCGTTCGAAAAAATTGTTTTGACCAAACGCCCCCGTTCGTCAAGCATCTGTGCCTTTGCAAGCATTCCCGGTTCCGAAAGCGTATAGGAGATTTGCAAAATATCCTCGAAGCCATCGTTATCGGGTGAAAATACTTCATTGGTCAAGGTCAAATTTCCATTTGAAACAGCAGGTAAAAATTGAGAATTCTTTCTACCAGGCGTTCCAAATCCATAATCTTCCGCAGCGGAATGCCAATTGAATTCGCTATCTGACAAACCATTTGGATCAATTCGCTCAAGTGAAACCCCATCTGTATTGTCCAATAAATCGAAATGCCATTCATCGAGGTAGGAAACTTTGTCAATAATTTCAGCATTATAGATCAAATAAACCGTTCCAGAATCGTTGTTGTAACTTGGTAATTCGCTGAATAAAAATTTTCCAAGCACCGCAAAAGGGTAATTTTGTTTTACAAAACTTGAGTCTTTTCCTAGTACCACATAATCATTCGGTTG
>CAZLVX010000034.1:0-16955 GCA_964562965.1 uncultured Lishizhenia sp. | reverse complement strand
GTTTTCCAACAATTTTCTTCATTGACCATAGATCGATTGAAATATACCTCGGGGGGATGTTTACGTAAATATGCATATAATTCCGCTTGAATGTCGGCAAGTTGAAGACTAAATTCATTCATCCATCGGTAATTTTCATCAATAAAACCAGGTTCATCCCCTTTGTAGTTAAAAGAAAAATCAAAAATACTGAACCAAAGTTTAGATTTCCCCATAAAGAAAAACAATCACTAATTTGAGCCTCTAAGTTACGTTTTAAGTTTGAGATAACCTCGGAACTATGTACCTTTGCCTACAAGAAATGAATCAATTCAAAAAAGTTGCTTTTTACACACTCGGTTGCAAATTAAACTTCTCCGAGACATCTACGATATCTAGATTATTCGAGGATTCGGGTATTGCAAAAGTTGACTTTGAAGAAGTTCCAGATATCTATGTAATAAATACCTGCTCCGTTACCGAAAATGCCGATAAAAAATGCAAGCAGTTGGTGAAACGGGCAAAAAAAATAAACCCAGAAGCCTTTGTTGCCATTGTAGGGTGTTACGCACAATTAAAACCAGAAGAAATAGGAAAAATTCCAGGGGTAAATTTGGTGCTTGGGGCGAACGAAAAATTTAATATTCTCGATTACATCGACAAGCATGACACCTCTGAACAGGTAATTATTGCTCAAGGGAATATAAAAAATGTTGTAGAGTTTATTCCTTCCTTTTCCTTCGGAGATCGCACGCGGTCATTTCTAAAAATTCAGGACGGATGCGATTACTTCTGCACCTTTTGTACCATTCCTTTAGCCAGAGGAAAAAGTAGAAATGCATCGATTGAAAAAACGGTAACTGAAGCCAAAACGATTGCAAAAACCGATGTAAAAGAAGTTGTGTTGACCGGCGTTAATATTGGAGATTTTGGTCAAGGTTCAGAAGAAAATTTTTATTCACTAATTAAAGAATTAGATAAAATAAAAGGCATTGAACGATTTAGAATTTCGTCTATAGAACCCAACCTTCTGTCAAACGACATAATCAAATTCTGTCTCAGCGAATCGCATCATTTCATGCCCCATTTTCATATTCCTTTACAATCCGGATCCGATCGCTTATTAAAACTAATGAGGCGAAAGTATGAACGTTCTCTATACAAAGAACGTATTGAAACCATTAAGAAATTCAATTCTGATTGTTGTATTGGAGTAGATGTTATCGTTGGATTTCCGGGCGAAACAGAGGATGATTTTATGGAAACTGTGAATTTCTTAACTGACCTTGACGTAAGTTATTTGCACGTCTTTACCTATTCAGAACGCGCCAATACAGGGGCTCCTAAACTCGGAGAAAAGGTTCCAATGGAAACCAGAAGAGAACGTAGTAAACAATTACATTTACTTTCAGATAGAAAAAAAAGATATTTTTATTCTCAACATATAAATACTACAAGAGTGGTATTATTTGAGCAAGAAGAAGACAACGGTTGGATATACGGTTTTACAGATAATTATATTAAAGTGAAACATAAGTTCAATCCAAAATTAGTCAACCAAATTATTCCTGTACTATTGAAGAAAATAGACAGTGAAGGATTTGTAGAATGTACAATAGATGAAAAGTCGTTAGCATGAAACCAATATACATTACGCGAAGAGAAACTTTCAACGCCGCACACAAGCTATACAAAGAGGATTGGACAGATGAAAAAAATGAAGAAGTTTTTGGTAAATGTGCCAACAAAAATTGGCACGGACATAACTTTGAATTATGGGTAACCGTTAAAGGCGTTCCCAATAAGGATACAGGATTTGTAATGAATTTGAAGACTCTCTCTAAATTGGTAAAAGACCTTGTTATCGAAGCACTTGATCATAAAAATTTGAACATAGATGTTCCATTTTTAAAAGGAGTAATGGCTTCAACTGAAAATGTAGCTATTGCAATTTGGGAAATCTTAGAGGAACCTATTCGAAAGGAAGGTGGAGAATTAGCAAAAATAAAGTTAGAAGAAACTGAAAATAACTTTGTTGAATATTTCGGAGGAAAAGAACCTTTTTAACGATCTTTCGTTAAGGTACTGATAAAAAAATCAATGGAAGAGCACTACCGTAAAATAATTGAAGAAATTGGCGAAGACCCTAACCGAGAAGGATTATTAAAAACACCAGAACGCGTCTCAAAAGCGATGAAGTTTTTGACGCAAGGATACGAACAAAACGCTGACGACATTATTAAACAAGCCATTTTTAACGAAGAATATTCGGAAATGGTACTCGTAAAAGATATTGATGTCTATTCTATGTGTGAACACCATATGTTACCTTTCTTTGGAAAAGCGCACATTGCCTACATACCAAATGGTAAAATTGTTGGTTTAAGTAAGATTCCTAGAGTTGTCGACGCATACGCTAGACGCTTGCAAGTACAAGAAAGGCTTACCATTGAAATCAGGGACTGTGTTCAACGAAACTTAGCACCTCAAGGTGTAGCTGTAGTGCTCGAATGCGCTCACATGTGCATGCAAATGAGAGGTGTCCAAAAACAGAATTCAGCAACAACTACCAGTGCATTTACAGGTTTGTTTTTAACAAACGACGCTACGAGAAAAGAATTTATTAATTTAGTACAAGCAAAATTACATTAGCCATGAGTGAATACAACAACAATTATTACACTGCGGATGCCACGCGCGTTTTCTTTCGCAACGTTTACACCTACATGTTTGGTGCATTAGGAATTTCCGGAATCTTAGCCTATTTGGTGGGAACTAATTTGCAATACTTTGCAAACCTGTTTTTAACTGCAGATGGTCAAATTTCGATGACATTTTATGTCGTGGTTTTTTCACCTATTTTAATCAGTCTTGCGATCCAATGGGGTGTCGAACGCTTTTCCATGGGCATTTTAACATTGCTTTTTGTCGCATACTCTGCTTTGATGGGACTAAGTTTAAGTACCATTTTTATTGCTTTTCCTATGGGTGATATTATCCGAACATTCTTTGTGAGTGCCGGAGCATTTGGAGGAATGGCCTTACTAGGATATACTACCAAAGTTGACTTAACTAAATTTGGAAGTCTTCTGTACATGGTTTTGATAGGAATGATCATCGCTTCTTTGGTGAACATGTTTACTAAAAGTGGTGAATTAGACTTTATCATTTCGTGCATAGGCGTATTTGTTTTTACAGGACTTACTGCCTACCAAATGCAACAACTTAAACAAGTATCACAATCAGGTCTTAACGGCGAACAGATGCAAAAAATGTCGCTTATTGGTGGATTACAACTTTACATTTTATTTGTTAATTTATTTCTTTCACTACTTAGATTACTCGGTGGAAGAGATTAAAAAGAAATAAACTTTCTATAATAATAAATTAAATTACTTACTACATTTGTAAAAAATAACATGTCATGGGAGGTCATTCAAACGATAAAAAAGGAGATACATTTTTTGAAAGTTCAACAGTTGCGTTGGGTACATTATATACATTGGCACTTTTGAGCATCATAGTATCTATCCTTATTTGGGGATAATATAATTCTTGTATGGCGTTTAATGCCGTTTTTGCTTGGTTTATTGGAAAACGAATGAACCGAGTAAACTTCTACCGAGATAATCCTATTGCTGCGCAAAGAAGTGTCAACGAATATTTAAATTACCAACTTCAGCAAACTCGTTTTTACAGAGAACACCTGGACGTTCTGGAAGGGAATAATATTACATTAAATGAAATCCCACTTCAAGACTATGGAAGTTTAAAACCATATATTGAAAGAGCGATAAAAGGTGAAGAGAATGTACTTTGGCCCGGTGAAACAAAGTGGTTTGCGCAATCTTCAGGGACAACTGCCGATAGGAAAAAACTTATTCCGGTAACTCTTCAATCCTTAGAAGAGAATCATTATGCCAACGGAAAAGACCTATTAGCCCAATACTACGCGAACTTACCAAATAGAAAATTATTTAATGCCAAACATCTCATTGTTGGAGGAAGTGGCGAAATTCGGAAAGAAAGTAATGGTGTTTTTATCGGAGACCTCTCAGCAATAATTATTGATCATTTACCTTGGTGGACTGAAATGAGGAGAACACCGGCCAAGGAAATTGCACTTCAAGGAAATTGGGAAATTAAACTAGACCAAATGGCAAAGGCTGTTGTGCGCGAAAATGTTTGCATTATTGCTGGTATGCCGAGTTGGACTTCCCTCCTTCTGAGAAGAATACTTGAAATCAGTAATAAAAAATCTATTGATGAAGTTTGGCCGAATCTCGAATTGTACATTCACGGCGGCATGAATTTCGGTCCTTACCGCTCTACTTTTGATGAATTACTCGGTAAAAAAATTAATTATGTAGAGTCTTACAATTCATCCGAAGGTTATTTCGGAATGCAAGATCAACTGAATGCACATGAGCTACTTTTAATGACACATTCTGAAGTTTATTTTGAGTTTATCCCCATGGATGAATTTGATGGAGTAAATTCTAAGCATGTTATTGCACTTAAAAATGTAAAAATCGGAATAGAATACGCTTTAGTGATTTCCACGTCAGCCGGACTTTGGCGCTATATTATTGGAGATACGATTAGGTTTACCGAGACGCATCCATATCGTTTTATTGTCACCGGTCGAACAACTCAATTCTTGAATTCATTTGGAGAAAAAGTGCTTATTCAACATGTTGAAAATACGATTGAGAAAGTAAACCGAGCAATGAGATTTCGCGTAACAGATTTTACCATTGCACCATATTTTAACAAAAACGAGGCTGTGGGTGGCCATGAATGGTTTATCGAATTTGATCAAGCTCCAGACGACTTAATTGCATTTGAAAAGGCGATAGACGAACAGCTAAAAGTAGAAAATGCTGATTACGAAGCTAAACGATTTCTTGATTTGAATATTGGTAAACCTAAATTTCATTACCTTGCAAAAGGATCATTTCATCAATGGCTTGCTAATCGTCAAAAACTCGGAGGTCAGCATAAAATTCCACGATTGATGAATGATCGAAAATTAGTGGAACAACTTTTGAGCGAAACACCAAGATGAAAATAAAAATATCGTTTTTTGTATTGTTTCTTCTTCATTCAATTACTGCGCAATTAATATTTCAAAGAGAATTTTCTCTTCCAAGTGCTAACCCAGGATGGTATGTAGATCCGATAGGAAATCATTATGTATTAGACAACAACAAAATAAGTAAAATAGACTCTTTAGGTAAAGTGATGTTTAGCCAAGCTATAAAATCACAAGGAGAGATTTCTCAATTAGTTTTTAATAGTGCACAAAAAATAATTTCTTTCTCCGAGGAACAACAACAAATTTGTGTTTTTGACAATACCATTACCCCTGTTTCAATGTGTCTAAATTTGGATGAATTTGCAATTTCAAATGCAACACTTATTGCGTCATCTAGCAGGGCCAATTGCATTTGGATTTTTGATCGTGTAAATTCTACTGTTTTACTTTTAGACACGGAAAAGAAAATTTTGTTGCAACGATTACGAAATTTAAGCGGGCTTATTGGCTTATCAAATAATATTACGTTTATGATAGAAGACGATGAGAAATTATGGATTAGTGATGGCAAGAAAACTTATTGTTTTGACCTTAATTTAAACCTGGTAGAGACTCATGATTTTCAATGCGTTTCCTCGCGATTAAATACCTCAAATAATCAAACAAATTGGACAACAAGTTTCATTGCATTAAATACTTATTTTGAATTTCAACAAGATGTCTTGTTTGTTTTAAACCTTGATTCCAAAGACCAAGGTATAGGAGAAAATCCTGTTCCAGATGCAGAAAATATTTATTATTCCAACGGTAATTTTTATTTCAAAAAAGGAAGTAAAGTTTTCGTTTATAAAATCGCCTAAAAAGTTACTAACAACTGACTTCAAAGGGTCGAATTTCACTATTTTAGCAATCTCAAATTAGTGAACTATGCATGTAGCTGTTGCAGGAAATATCGGATCCGGAAAAACCACCTTAACAAATTTATTGTCAAAACATTATGGATGGGAAACACATTACGAAGATGTGGATCAAAACCCTTACTTGAATGACTTTTACGACGATATGCAGCGATGGTCGTTTAATCTACAGATTTATTACCTAAATAGTCGCTTTACTCAAATTCAAGAGATTAAAAAAACTAATCATACTGTTATTCAAGATCGTACTATTTACGAAGATGCGTTCATTTTTGCACCGAATCTGCACTCCATGGGATTGATGACCACGAGAGACTTTGAAAATTATTTTTCATTGTTCAATTTGATGGATTCGTTTGTTTCTTCGCCAGATTTATTGATTTACTTGCGCGCAAGTGTTCCAACTCTCGTAAATCAAATTCAGCAACGCGGAAGAGATTACGAGGAGAGTATCCGCTTGGATTATTTGAAGCGTTTAAATGAGCGTTATGAAGCATGGATTTCAACTTATGACAAAGGTAAGCTGCTAATTATTGATGTAGATAATAACCGTTTCCCTGAGAGCCAAGAAGATCTTGGTAAAATTATCCACTCCATAGATGCGGAGATAAACGGTCTTTTCTAACCGAACAATCATGATTGTTGTAACTGGGGCAGCAGGATTCATTGGTAGCTACCTATGTGAGGTGCTAAATGCAAAAGGATTTAACAACCTTATTCTCGTTGATGACTTTAGTAAACAAGAAAAAATCGCAAATCACGAAAATCTTAATTCGTATGAGAAAATTGAACGTTCTAAGTTTATCTCTTGGTTAAATTTAACCGAAGAAACCATAGACTTTATTTTTCACCTAGGTGCACGAACCGATACCACAGAATTTAAATGGGAAATTCTTGAGGAACTCAATTTAACGTATTCAAAAGCGATTTGGCAACTCTGTGCCTCAAAAAATATCCCGCTCGTATACGCAAGTAGTGCCGCCACCTATGGAAATGGGGAATTTGGCTACGATGACAATACAGAGATTCTTGACAAACTAGTTCCACTCAATCCCTACGGTGATTCGAAGAATGAATTTGATAAATGGGTAATAAAGCAGGATATTCAGCCTCCCTTTTGGGCGGGGCTAAAATTTTTCAATGTCTATGGTCCAAGAGAGTATCACAAAGGCCGAATGGCTAGCGTTATCTTTCATGCATTCAATCAAATTCAGGAGAAAGGTGAGATGAAACTTTTTCGATCACATAATCCAAAGTATACTGATGGTGGTCAGTTACGGGATTTTATTTATGTGAAAGATATTGCAAATGTTTGTTTATTTCTAATGAACGAAAAACCCACCTCATCGATTTACAATTTGGGCAGTGGAAAAGCTAGGACCTTTTTAGATTTAGCTCTGGCTACCTTTACAGCTTTAGACAAATCACCCAATATTTCATTCATTGACACACCAGAAGATATTCGTGATAAATACCAATACTTCACCGAGGCTAATATGTCCAAACTCATCGCGGCAGGATACACATCCCCTTTCACTTCGTTAGAAATCGGTGTGAAAGATTATGTTCAAAATTATTTACTTAAAAGGAAGTAAACACTTCTTGCACTCGCTTGTTTTTAGCGTATGTTCAATGTTGTCTGGCTAAAAAAAGACCTGCGTCTGCACGATCATGTTGCCTTAACAACAGCAATTGAAAATAATTATCCAACTGTTGTTATATTTATTTTAGAGAATGAATGGCTGAAGCAAGATGATTTTTCTAATCGTCATTGGCGATTCGCTTATGAATGTCTTATCGATATTGGCAAAAGACTTAATAAAACCACTAAAATTCTTTATGTTTTACAAGGAGATGTGTTAGCCATTTTCAATGAACTAAAATTAACACATGGAGATTTCAATCTATTTAGCCATGAAGAAACAGGGAATAACTTTACCTATAAAAGAGATAAAAATATTAAGTCATTTTGTAAGAAAAATAACATTGTTTGGAGAGAATGGCCTCAGTTTTCGGTTCAACGAGGACTTAAAAACCGAATGAATTGGGCGGACGAATGGAATAAATTTATGTCAGTTTCTCAGAAGGAAGTCAATCTCAATAACATCATTCCATTTCAATTAGATCCTCAATTTAGAGAGAAATATAAATTAACGCATCATCCCAAGAAAGAAATTGACTTACAATTAGGAGGAGAAAATGAAGCATTAAACTTATGGAGCAACTTTTTGGCTTTTCGGCATAAGAATTACAGTAAACACATATCTAAACCGAATGAAAGTCGTGAGAGCTGCAGCCGATTATCACCACACCTAACCTGGGGTTCAATTTCCATTCGAAAGCTCATCCAAGATATTCAAGATATTCCGAAACCATCACGCGCTTTGCTAAATTTTAAATCTCGATTGCATTGGCATTGTCACTTTATTCAAAAATTGGAAAGTGAACCAAGAATTGAATTTGAAAATCAAAATTACGCATACAACCAAATTAGAAATCAACTCAATAAAGATTGGCTTGAAAGATGGAAGTCTGGCCAAACTGGAATTCCATTGGTGGACGCTTGTATGCGGTGTGTAAATCAGACGGGGTACTTGAATTTTAGAATGCGTGCTATGTTAATTTCTTATTGGACACAACACTTATGGCAACCATGGCAACCCGCTGCAATTCATTTGGCAAAGCAATTCACCGACTATGAACCCGGAATTCACTACTCGCAGGTTCAAATGCAAGCAGGAACAGTTGGCTACCACACCATACGTGTCTATAATCCCATAAAACAAGCACTCGAGCACGATCCAGAGGCCAAGTTTATTAAAAAATGGGTGCCGGAATTAAGAAATTTACCCATTGATCTCGCTATAAGCCCTTGGAAAATAAATGAAATGGAACAACTTTTTTACTCTTTCACTTTGGGACTGAATTACCCAAAACCACTTACAGATCCTGAGGTAAGTGGAAAAATTGCAAGTCAAGAGTTGCACATTTTTCAGAAACAAGAACTGACGAAACGTGAGGCGAAGAAAATAATGTCTACACACGTTGTTCCTAAAAACAAAAAAGGCCAATCCTAAGATTGACCTTTCTATTTATTTTAGAAGATCTTATTCTCCTACGACTTCAAATTTGAAGGCTTGTTTTACACCTTTGAATAAATTTGCTTCTGCTTCAAACGTTCCAACTTCCTTGATAGGCTCGTCTTTAATTTTCAACGATTTTCTATCGATGTCAAAACCTTCTTTACGCAACGCGTCAGCCAATTGCACTGTATTCACAGAACCGAATATTTTTCCATTCTCACCAGCCTTAGTAGCAATAGAGATTGAAACTGATGCTAATTTTGTTGCAATTTCTTGAGCCTCAGCAACAAGTTTTGCTTCCTTGTGAGATTTCTGACGCATCACTTCTTCGTGAGCTTTCTTTGCGCTTGGTGTTGCTAGCACAGCATAACCTTGAGGAATTAGGAAATTTCTTCCGTATCCAGGCTTCACAGTTACTACGTCATTCGCGTAACCAAGTTTATCTACATTTTTCTTTAATATTACTTCCATTTTTTGATGCTTAAAAGTTCAACAATTGTTATTTCAACATGTCACCAACGTACGGTAAAATCGCCAAGTGACGTGCTCTTTTAATCGCCTTATTCACTCTTTTTTGGTATTTCGCAGAAGTACCAGTAATACGGCGTGGAAGAATTTTACCTTGTTCGTTAACCAACTTCAAAAGGAAGTTAGGATCTTTATAATCGATGAACTTAATTCCGCTCTTTTTGAAGCGGCAGTATTTATCCTTTTTAATATCAATATTAATCGGGGTTAAGTAACGGATATCGTTTGACATTTCTTTTAATTTTTTAGGGTTAATAATTAGGCAGTCGCTCCAGCTTTAGCTCTTCTTTTCTCAGCGTAAGTAACGTGATCAACATCCATTTTCACTGTCAAGAATCGAAGAACTCGCTCATCGCGCTTCATCATTAATTCATAACCAGCGACAACGTTGCCATCGGCTTCAAATTCTACAAGAAAATAAAAACCTGTAGATTTTTTCTGGATTGGGTATGCCAATTTTCGCAAACCCCAGTTCTCTGAGTGTTTGATTTTAGCACCTAGTGCCTTCATCTCACCTTCGAACTTTTGTACTGCTTCCTTTGCCTGATCATCAGACAAAACGGGAGTTAAAATGAAAACAGTTTCGTAAGAATTCATAGTGTTAATTTTAAATTAATTAAAAATTTGGGGTGCAAAGATACACATTTCATAAAAAGAATAAAAGAGATCTACTTAATTTATTCTTATTGTTTTGCTATTTTGTCTTTTATGAATCAATTAGAAATTACAATTCGCTCAATTTTAAATGAATTGTCAGATGAAATTAACAAAGAATAAATTCCATCTGCTAAATTCAGTGGGAATTGAGTGTCTGAATTAATTCGATGATTACCGCAAATTTTACCTGAATTGTCAATTATTGTAATCGAAATTGGAGAATTTACACCTTTAATAGAAAGATAGTTTTTGGCTGGGTTCGGATAGAATACAACATTTGCTAATAAATCTTCCACACCACTTGTCTGTTGAAGTAGTTTTTGACCGTCAGAAGACGAAGTAGAAACTAAACCAGCGCCATTCGTTGATTTAACAGAGAAGTAATAAATCTGGCCATATACAGGATTTGTTAATACTTGTTGAACAGCTGTGTTTAAAGAAGCACTTGTCCAATTGACAACATTTGTTCCTCCAGAGGTTGTTCCTAAGGCCCATTGATAAGATGCTAATGAGGAATGAATATCTGATGCTGACCAATTTGATTTTAAAGTAGTACTGTATGAAGTGTCAATATCGTTTCCAGTGCCATCATTTACGAAAGCAAATATAGGAGCTGTCCAATCTATCAAATATAGATTCGTAGATTCATTCGACCAATTTTCATTGTTATCTATTGCCAATGAGCTTATTTTTCCAGATTGCACCGCATTATCGCTTTGAAACCTCATCTCTTGATTTGTGCCAACTGAAATGCTAACATTGTTTGATCGAGATTTGTAAACCCTTACATTGTCGAATTGTGCTCCGCATCCACCTGTTCTCAATGAAATAGAATTTCCAGTCAATAGAGGGTTAGGATCTGTCCATTCTCCCAAAAATGTATTATTCACGTAAACCTTTATTTTTCCTGTATTTGGATTGTACCAAGTTTTAACTTCATAATTGACATTCGGAGTAATGGTAAATGGAACTTCATGTACTATGGCAAAAACATCATTTGTGACTCTGTAAAATTGGACTATGTCATCTTGATCCCTGAAATAAATGAAATAAGACTCTCCCCTATTAGGTAGCGTTGGATCAGAACAGAAAAAATGCATTCCAGCTCTTTGATTTGTAAGGGAAGTTAATATTTTTTGCTCCCACATGTATAAGTATTCTGAAGAAGAATTTTGGGTGACATTTAAATAGGCATTAGAATTATTTTGTGTATTGTCATTCATTACAAATGCTCCACCACTTACTGAATATAAACCTGTCTGTAATGTCCAATACGAATTTGCTTCTTGAAAATCTTCATTTACAAAACCAAATGACCCATTGGCATGCCAACTCGAAGTTGATGGGGCTTTATCAGTAACTTGATAAAATCCTTTATTGATACCTGATTGTCCATCAGAATCCGTTATTTGATTAGAAAAATTGGCTGTTCTCCAGGTAGGACCTGATGCTATAGTTGTGGTAGGCGGTGCATTGTCTATTGTTACAATTGTCGACGTAAAAGTTGCCTCCCATCCTGCAGCTGTAGTTGCGCAATCAGATCTAAATTCAATTAAAAGACTACCCCCGGTGGAAGTAATGTTTCCAGGCGAATTAGTTCCTGTATATTTTCCAATAAGAGGAGCATCTGTCGTACTTCCATTATAAATAAACAGGTAATCCCAATTGTTTTCGATGTTAAAACTCGTGAAATTCACAGTAATCGTGGAAGCATTTGCTGGTTGAATGAGCCACAATTTACGTTCATCATCAGAATAATTTGCAGACTGACCTCCTGAATCATATAAATTTCCAGTGGTTGTAGTAACATTTGTAATTGTTGGATTATTGTTTATTAATTTGTAATATTTTTCCCAATTCCAATTAATTCCCGGATCAGTGTGGGTCTGATTAGAGTAATGTTGATGTCCTTTAATTTTAGTGCATCCACCTAATACATTCACCGTTGTAGTCGCATCACCAAAAAATGTTCGTAAAGGTGAAATCCCGTATCCACTTGTTGTAATGTCACGAGATAAATCAGCAGAAGATGAATACATGTTATTGGTATACCAACTAGCATCGGCAACATAACCTTCGTGTTCATATCCAATGGTATATGGGTTCTCTGATCCCACATGCCATGCTTTATCCGCTTCTAATACCATTTGTGTAACTTGCCCATCTGAACTTCTTATTACATAATGCGCCGATACCGAAGCGTTGCAATTCTGAAACCAGGAAATACAACCTGAATAAGTACCTTGGACTGTGTGAATTGTAATAGCAGAAATGGCAGTACCAGCACGCGAACTAAAATTACAACTTGCTGCTGGGTTCCAAATGGCCGGTCCATATTCAGTTGATTTTATTTGATCGATATGTGGCATGTAAGAAGCCTGTCCTCCAAAAATTCCTTGAGTAGTCAGAGAAACTCGTTTCGAAGAAAGTACTTTATAATTTTCATTTCCAAATACAATTCGCAAATCAAAAGAATAAGGTTGAAAATTATAATTAGCCGCAAAATCTACATCATTCATATAAGATAACACTTGATACACAAAAGCATCTCTCGCAAACTGATTGACGATACCTAATTCAGGTAATTCAGACAACTCCTTCAAGGTTTTTAAAATGTAAACAGGATCTTTTGACAATGAAGTTGATGAATTAGTTTTTTCTTTCATGAGGAAATTAAATGCAGCAGCATATGCTTCAATCTGATTGCTTACAGAAGATTTCTGACTTTCAAGTGACAAACCACTTAATTTAGCGACTTTTTTTCCATTTTCAGTAAAATAGCCGTTTCCATTCTCGAAAAGACCCATTATACCAAAAGGCAACGGCATTCCAGTACAGGATGGAAGTTCATCACTTTTAATTTCGCGCATGTGTGTATTGGTATAACTGACTGCTTCTAGGAGGCCATTCGGTAAAAACGACTTGTTTTGGTAATGAGATTTAAATTCAAAACAATAAGCAGTATTGAACATTAGAAAAATTGTCAAGAAAGAAAGAAATGTCTTCATTTTATTTTTTTAGGCCGACAAAAATATTAAAACTTACTCTATTTCAAATAGATATGAACGTAAAAAAAATGTGTCTTTAGAATAAATTATTTTGAATACAACCAAATTTAGTACTTTCGAAAAAAAAATCCATGAAAAAACTTGTAGCATTTATATTCATTTTGGTTGCACTTAATTCGTTGGCGCAAAAAAAAGAACTTACTCTGAAGGACGCAGTCATGCAACAATGGAGAAGTTTCCGTCCGGATTATGTCAATAATTTTCAATGGATTCCTGGAACGGATAGCTATTCCTATCTAAGTAAAAATTGGCAAACCTTGTACCTTTCTTCTGTAGATAGCGAAAAAGAAATGGAAGCACTTACAATTCAACAGTTCAACGAATCTATGAAAACACAATTTTATGGATTTATGGATTTAAAATGGCTGAATAAAGATCAATTTATATTGACAGATGGGAAAGTCTACGTGAAATATGCTCCTATTACTAAAACTGGTGAGATTCTTCAAAAACTTCCTGATGCAGCCGAAAACGCCACCCCTCATTATGCGAGTAATAGCATCGCTTACACCATTGAAAATGAATTATACCTTAACGGAAAAGCTATTACCAAAAATAAAAACAAGGATATTGTATCCGGACAGTCCATTGCGCGAAATGAATTCGGAATTTCAAATGGTATTTTTTGGTCTGAAAAAGGAAATGTGTTGGCTTTTTATCAAAAAAACGAGGCCAATGTTCACGATTATCCCTTACTTAATATCGACGAGACACCTGGCCAATTAGTTTCCATCAAATATCCTATGGCAGGTCAGGCTTCGGAGCAACCAAAGATTGGCATATACAACGTAAAAAAAAATAAAACCATTTTCATTTCGCCAAAAGGCGCCACTGATGATTATTTCACCAATTTATCCATTACGCCTGATGAAAAGTACCTAATCGTTGCAGAAGTTAATCGCGACCAAAATCAAATGTGGTTGAATGTTTACGAAGTAAAATCAGGAAAATTTGTGAAAACACTTTTAGAAGAAAAAAATGACAAATGGGTAGAACCTGAGCATCCTGCCTTCTACACCGGGAACGGTAATGACTTTTTGTGGTTATCCGAAAAAGACGGGTTCACGAATATTTATTTAGTTGATTTTGAAGGCGCAGATAAAACTTTACAGTTGACAAAACATTCCTTTGTAGTAAAAGATATTTTATCGCTTAGCCCTGACAAAAAGTACATTTATTACAGTGCCACAGGAGAAAACCCAACAAACACCTTAATTTACCGAACAGATTTTTCCGGAAACTCAGAATTACTGACAAAAGAAAATGGGACCCATAGTTTTCAATTATCGGAAAATGGCGCCTATTGGTATGATGCATTCTCTAGTTTAACTGTTCCTAATAAAACCCTGATATGGACATCAAATGGAAAAATGGCAAAAGGATTAGGCACCGCCAAAGACAAACTTGAGGATTACAACATTGGAACGACAGAAATAGGAAAAATAAAAGGAAATGATGGTTCTGATTTGTATTACAGAATGATAAAACCAGCAAATTTTGATCCTTCAAAAAAATATCCTGTGATGGTATATGTATACGGCGGACCGCACGCTCAAATGGTTACAAATTCTTGGCTCGCTGGGGCAAATTTATGGATGCATTGGATGGCAAATCAAGGGTATATCGTTTTCACCTTAGATAATCGAGGTTCTGCTGAAAGAGGATTTGCTTTTGAATCTCAAATTCACCGTCAACTAGGAACTGTAGAAATGGAGGATCAACTTACTGGAGTAAACTTTTTGAAATCACTTCCTTATATCGACGCGAATCACATGGCGGTGCATGGTTGGTCGTTTGGTGGATTTATGACAACGTCCTTGATGTTGCGCAACCCTGGAGTTTTCACCACAGGAGTAGCCGGAGGCCCCGTTACCGATTGGAAATACTACGAAATTATGTACGGCGAGCGCTACATGGATAGACCAGAACAGAATCCAAAAGGTTATGACCAAGCTTCCCTATTAAATTATGCTTCCAATCTAAAAGGAAAATTGTTATTGATTCATGGAACGGTGGACGATGTGGTGGTGCTACAACATAATTACGCATTGGTGAAAAAGTTTGTAGAAGCTGAAAAACAAATGGATTTCTTTCCTTATCCAATGCACAAACATAATGTTTCAGGAAAGGACCGTGTTCATTTAATTGAGAAAATTCTGACCTATATTTTGGAGAATAATAAGTGATGATTTAAATCATTCCCTCATCGCAAAAACGGTGAGGGATTTTTAATGTATAAATACCTATATTTTTTGACTTTAATCTAAAAAAAAAGTAGTATATTTGCGAATATAGTCAAATATTATAGGTAAATGTCTGTGCAACGAGAAATTTCATCAAGCATCGAAAAAGACTTTTTCAAAGGAAAAGTTATCGTTATTCTCGGCGCCAGACAAGTAGGAAAAAGTACACTTATTAGCAAATTGCCAACCTGCAATGCAAACAAAACTCTATGGTTGGATGGAGAAAATGCGGATGTTCAGCAGTTATTCAAAAACATCAATAGCGAAAGATTAAAACAGATTGCTAGCAATCACAAAATCGTGGTTATTGACGAGGCTCAAAAAATCGATGGAATTGGTTCTATTTTGAAATTATTTACCGACTACTGTAAAGAAATACAGGTAATTGCAAGTGGATCTAGTGCGTTTGAATTGCGCAACTCCTTGAACGAACCTCTGACTGGACGAAAATTTGAATTTTCTCTTTTTCCACTTTCATTTCAAGAAATGGTTCATTACACAAGTTTGTTGGAAGAGATCAGGCAACTTCCTCAACGATTGATTTATGGATATTATCCTGAAATTGTAACACATCCTCAAGAAGCTGAACGCAGATTACGTTTTTTATCGGATAGCTATTTATACAAAGATATTTTCTTGTTCAAAGGGTTGAAAAAGCCTGAAAAAATGTTGGAATTGCTGAAATTACTAGCTTGGCAAATTGGATCAGAGGTAAATTACAATGAACTTTCTAAAAATTTAAAACTGGATAATCAAACGGTTGAGAGTTATATTGAAATGTTGGTTCAAGCATTTGTCATCTACAAACTACCCGCCTACCACTCAAATCATAGAACGGAATTGAAAAAATCAAAGAAGATATATTTTAATGATTTGGGAATTCGGAACGCCTTAATAAATGATTTTCGTCCAATTGAAATTCGAAATGATGCTGGAGCACTTTTTGAAAATTTTGTCATCAATGAATTAAGAAAACAAAACGAGTATAAAGAAATTCATGCGAATTTTTATTTTTGGAGAAACATTGACCAACGCGAAATCGATTTGATTTTAGAGAAAAATGGGGAATTGAAAACCGTGGAGATTAAATGGAACACAATAAAAACACCTCGATTAACCAAGAGTTTTACAAATCTCTATGGGGAAACAAAATTCACCGTAATAAATAGGGATAATTTCTTCGAAGAAATCGACAAGTTCGTATTAATAAAGTAAAAGCTAAATGAATCTATTCAATTTAACCGCTTCTTTTTCTAAATCAAAGAAGCAGAAAAACAAATGGATTTCTTTCCGAATCCGATGCACAAGCACAATGTTTCTGGAAAGGACCCTGTACATTTAATTGAGAAAATTCTGACCTATATTTTGGAGAATAATAAGTGATAATTTAAATCACTCACTAAACTTCATTTTCTCAACCAAATCATTAAAATAATTTGCAT
>CAZLVX010000033.1:0-17367 GCA_964562965.1 uncultured Lishizhenia sp. | reverse complement strand
TTTGCCGGAGGAACCCAGTCAAATAATTTAACAGGAATCTCTGGAACTTGGCAAACAACCTTTGGAGGTGGAACTGCAGATGGATTTGTAGTGAAATTACCTTCGGCGGGAAACTCAATTCTAGCGGCAACATATGCAGGAAAAGGAGGCTATGATCAGATTTTCTTTGTTGAACTTGATCGTAACGACAATATTTATGTTCTAGGTCAAAGTGTTGGCTCTGCAGGTAATGGATACATGCCTGTCACAAATGCGGCATATTTCAATGGGAACAGCAGTAACTTTATAGTTAAGTTTAACACTACGTTGAGCACAGTGCTCAATTCAACAAGGTTTGGTAATAATTCAACTGCGATTCACATGTCGCCTGCTGCCTTTCTGGTTGACAATTGTGGTAATATTTACGTTTCAGGTTGGGGAGCAAATATTCTTCAATCCACACCCCTTTCAGGTATGCCAATAACTTCTGATGCGTTTCAAGCAACGCCTCCGAATGGTTTTGACTTCTATCTTTTTGTTTTGAAAGGCAATTTCAATACACTATTGTATGGCTCTTATATTGGTGGTAACCAAGCTCAAGAACATGTTGATGGAGGAACTTCTCGTTTTGATAAAAATGGAGTAGTATATCAATCTGTATGTGGAGGTTGCGGAGGTTTTTCAGACTTTCCTACATCTCCAGGTGCTTGGTCGGCAACTAACGAAAGTTCTAACTGTAATAATATCATATACAAGTTTAGTACCGGTCTAATTCCTGTTGCGGATTTTATCCCGGATCAGACTGCGGGATGTGCGGATTTCACTGTTCAATTTCAGAACTTCTCCACAGATGATGATACCTATCTTTGGGATTTTGGAAATGGAAATCTCGATTCAACAACCTTTGAACCATCTATTACTTACACCACGCCAGGAAATTATACCGTGAATTTATACGTTACGGATAGCGTCTGTTTGTTAACTGATACAGCAGAAATCAACATAACGGTTTATCCCGCAATAATCTTAAATGCTGATTCAACCATTAATTTATGTTCGACAAATCCAATTACATTAACAGCTGATTCGGATGGAACCGCTGATTATTTTATTTGGTCTACCTCATCAACTTTCTCACCTGCCTTGAACGCTCCAACGGATTCAACCATTTCAATTTCAACTGCAGGAACATATTACATCCAAGCAGGAAATCCGCAATGTTCTAAAATAGATACCGTTGTAGTTACCTATCAGCCACCACCAACCATTTCACTTTCTGTTACCGGAAATGCCGGTTGTGCGCCATTTACAAGTTCTTTTCAAGCTACAACAGCGAATTCAGACTCCTTGGTTTGGAATTTTGGGGGTCTATCCACAGTAACAACCTCCTCAACTGTTACTTCTCAAAACTTTAATTTCACAAATCCAGGTAATTATACGGTTTCGGTTACGGCGTTAAATGAGTGTCCAAATTCAGTGAATTCATCGGTCAATATTAATATTGTTGAGCCTATTAATATTACAACACTGACTCCAATTTTCATCTGTAACAATGATCCATACACGATGACAGCCACAATTACCGGTCAACCGTCTAATGTAGTATGGTCTGATTTGCCAGATTATAGCAACCAACTAAATAGTGGACCGTCAGATTACGATATTGTGGTAACAACGTCAGGGACATATTATATTCAAGCTACAAATGGCTTGTGTTCCGATACGGCAAGTGCTACAATCACATTTAATAGTCCGTCTCAAGCTAGTTTCACGCCTAATCAACCATTGGGTTGTGGTCCATTAACTGTTACATTTGATAATACATCAGTTCAAACGCAGTCTTTTTTATGGGATTTTGGAAATGGGCAAGTTGATTCTGTAAATTTCGAACCATCAGTTACGTATACGAACCCAGGGCAATATGAAGTATCCCTCTCAATATTTGATCCAACTTGCCCTGCAGCTGATACAGCCATTTTCACAATCACAGTTTTGCCGCAAGAGGTAGTTGATTTGAGCGATACGGTTTCATTGTGTAGTATTATTCCCGTGACTTTTGACCCAAATACATCGTCAACCTCAACATCGTTTGTATGGTCACTTACTTCAACATTCACTGATACCTTGAATACAAATACAGCTGTTGATACGTTGATGCTTCAAGCTCCACAAGCGGGTTACTATTATTTAAATGTATCTAATGGTTTTTGTTCAACTCAAGATAGTGTTTTTGTAAATTTTATAAGCATAGAAATCGATATGTTGGCTGAGGATTCAATATGTTCTGGTGAAAATGGAACAGTATCAGTACTAAATTTACAACCAAGTGTCAACCTTTCTTACAATTGGTCTCCCTCATCGATAATCGTTACAAATCAAGGGAGTTCAGTTGAGATAAGTCCGACGTTTTCTCAATATATGTATGTTACTGCGAGTGGTAATGGTTGTCTAGTTGAGGATTCAATATTCATAAATGTTTCTTCAATAGATCCTGCAACAGTTATTGCATCTGCATCTGATTATGTTGTGGCACCTGGCACTGTTGTAACGTTATTTGGTGAACCTTCAGGCTTATCGTCCTACTTGTGGACCCCGAGTGACTTGGTTATATCGCCTAATTCTCAACAAACGGACGCCACTATTAACGAAGATATTATCTTCACGTTAACGGTTTCTGATGGTATTTGTTCCAGACAAGATACAGTTGAAATTAAAGTCTATGAAATAATTTGCGAAGACCCTTATGTTTTCATTCCTAATGCTTTTTCCCCTAATGGAGATAATGAGAATGATGTACTTTATGTTCGTGGAATTTGGATCGAGAAAATGATTTTCCGAATTTTTGATCGTTGGGGAGAATTAGTATTTGAATCCACTGACGTAGCGAATGGATGGGATGGATCATTCAGAGGTAAAATGTTGGATCCTGATGTTTATGACTTTTATTTGGATGTCACGTGTGTTGGTGGATTAAAGTCAATTACGAAAGGAAATGTAACGTTAATGAAATAGCAATGAAAAAAGTAATCACCCCGAAATCAGAGAAATTTTTAGAAACTTATCTTAATAATCCAAGTCCGACGGGATTTGAATCAGGTGGTCAAAAGTTGTGGCTCGAGTACATTAAACCATATATTGACGACTATTTTGTAGATAATTACGGTTCTGTTGCTGGAATTGTAAATCCAGGTAAAGAGTATCGAGTAGTGATTGAAGCACATGCCGATGAGATTTCATGGTTTGTACATTACATAACAAAAGATGGGTTCATTTATTTAAGACGAAACGGTGGCTCTGATCACATGATTGCTCCTTCGAAAAGAGTTCTAATTCATACCGAAAAAGGCCCGGTTAAAGCAGTATTTGGTTGGCCTGCAATTCATATGCGTCATACAAAGGAAGAAACGCCAAGTATGAAAAATATTTTCTTGGATTGCGGATGTTCTTCAAAAGAAGAGGTGGAAAAGTTAGGAATACATGTTGGATGTGTAGCTACATTTGAGGATGAATTCTTGATTTTAAATAAAAACAAATATGTTGGACGTGCGCTAGATAACCGCGTTGGAGGTTTTATGATTGCCGAAGTGGCACGTCTTCTAAAGGAAAGTAAAACTGAATTGCCATTTTCTTTATACATTGTAAATGCTGTACAAGAAGAAATTGGTTTGCGTGGTGCTGAAATGATTGCTCATCGAATAAAACCCGATGTTGCGTTAATTACAGATGTATGCCATGATACGGCAACTCCAATGGTTGATAAAATTGAAAATGGAGATCAACAATCCGGAAAAGGTCCTGTACTAACCTACGGTCCTGCAGTTCAAAATAATTTTCTTAAACAAATCATTAAAGCTGCAGATAAAAACAAAATTCCTTTTCAACGCGCAGCTGTATCGCGATCTACTGGCACCGACACGGATGCTTTCGCTTATTCAAATGAAGGTGTAACGAGTGCGTTAATTTCATTGCCTCTTCGTTATATGCATACAACAGTTGAAATGGTTCAAAAAGACGATGTTGAAAATTGTATTCGTTTGATTTTCGAAACCTTGAAAACGATAAAAGCAGGACAGGATTTTAGGTATTTGAAGTAAAAATGAGATTTTATTTTTATCTCATTCTTGCGTTATTATTTTCCTCTTGTACAAAGGAAAAGACACCGTTTGAAAGTGAAAAATTTGAAATTCAAATAATTTCTGTTGATAGCACAAAGCGGATTTGTTCTATTGACAATTTGGTATTACATCCTTCTGGTTGTGGAAATGTGCCAAGTCCTTCCGATTCTTTGGATGTAGACTCTTTGGATTTAGATGGAAACGGATTAATTGATTCATATATTTATGCGAAATCTTGGTACAATTTCATAAGTGCGAGCTATCCATGTGCAAATTTTAACCGTTCAATAGTGATTTCTGGAACAAACACGGAAATTCAATTTTCCAAAATTCAACCTTATAATCAAGTTAAATTATTTGAAGAGTCGGCATTGGTTGATTTATCAAGTACTTGGGATTATAGTGTAGTTTTATCATTATCCGTTCAGCAAGCTCCTTTCTCTTGTAATTTTGATGGGACTCATTACATAGGTTATAGAATGAAAAATATACAAGGTTACTCATATGGCTGGATAAAAGTAAGGTCAGAATCATTTGGAGTAAGATTAATTGATGCTGCTTTGAATAAAACCATAGATATGGGAATTCCCGCAGGAAGAAAAATCAATTAATCACTTTAGGATAATTGAAATGGAATCAGGAAGTGTAATCACATCGCCAGCAATTAACTTTGCTCTTCGACGAGTTTCAATCTGACCGTTGCGAATCACTTCACCTGAATCTACAATGTGTTTCGCGTGACCTCCTGTTTCAGCAATACCAAGCGCTTTGAGAAGCGCCATCAATTCGATGTAATCTCCTTCGATTTTAAACTCCTCCACTTATTTACCTTTAAGTTCCATTGCTTTTAACGTATTCATCATTAACGAAGCAATCGTCATGGGTCCAACACCACCTGGAACGGGAGAAATATAACTTGTTTTAGGTGCAACATCTTCAAAATTCACATCACCAGCTAAACGCCAACCTTTTATTTTTGTAGCATCATCAATTCGAGTTGTACCAACATCGATTACTACCGCTCCATCCTTTACCATATCTGAAGTAACGAATCCCGGTTGACCAATTGCAGCAATTAAAATATCTGCA
This sequence comes from uncultured Lishizhenia sp., assembly GCA_964562965.1. Classification (GTDB taxonomy): domain Bacteria; phylum Bacteroidota; class Bacteroidia; order Flavobacteriales_D; family Crocinitomicaceae; genus UBA952. The sequence goes on along the minus strand of CAZLVX010000033.1, from coordinate 12,184 downwards.
TTTCTACAAATTTCAGCAAGATTTTGTGTTCTAGAATGGGTCAATGTGACTGTACAATTTCCTGGTGATTTATTTCTACCTAATAACAGAGAAAGTGGGGTTCCTACAATGTTACTTCTTCCAATGATAACACAATTTTTTCCTTCAGTTTTAATATTGTTTCGTTCCATTAATTCCATGATTCCTGCAGGAGTTGCGCAAATAAACCCGGGAATATCAAGTAACATATTACCTAAATTCATAGGATGAAAACCATCTACATCTTTTTTAGGATCGATAGCCAAGGTAACTTTTTGTTCGTCAATGTGCGCTGGCAAAGGCAACTGAACAATAAATCCATCAATACTTTTGTCTTCATTTAAAGCTTGAACTTTTGCTATTAAGATATCTTCGGGAACAGAATCGTCATAACGAATTAATGTACTTTCAAAACCAATTTCTTCGCATGCTTTCACTTTTGCATTCACATAAGTTACGGAGCCACCATCGTTACCAACCAAAATAGCAGCAAGATGCGGTATTTTTTTTCCTTGTAACTTTCTTTCTTTTACCGCTTCAGAAAGTTCGAGTCTTATTTGTGCCGCAGTTGCTTTTCCATCTAATAGTTGCATACGAATTCTTTTGACAAAGATAACAATGTCGGTTAGCATTTCATGCAATTCATCGTATCTTTGTTAAAATGGCGCTATAATTTGGTTAGGTGTTTCAAACATAACAGAACCAATTCGTATGAAATAAGCAAAAAGAGATTTTCCATAAAACACGGATGAATAAATCTCATTTGCGATTCACTACGTGGCTGCTAAAGCGATCCATATGACCGATAGAAAAAAAATAAATATATATGAATAAATTAGTCTACATTTTCTTAGTTGTTTTTTCAAGTAATGGTTTGTTTTCTCAAACGGAAATAACTGGTTCAGAGCTAAATTTAGATGGATTTTTCTCTGCAGGCACACTAGGCTCTTCTTTTGGTATTGGTCCCAAATTGGGTGTGGAATTGAACGAAACTTTTTATGTCGGACCCTCCTTTAGAATTCAACGAGCTAGTTCGAATAACTTAGGTAATACTTTTACACAAACTATATATGGAGGTGGAGTTTTTGCACACGCAAGAATGAAAACCGAAGGGAAGGCAACAATTTTCGGTGGGGCAGAATTCGAATATTTGTTATCTCCTTACAATTATTTAACTTTTCAAACCTTAACAACGAATCGTTGGGCACCAACATTTTTTATTTGTGGTGGATTTAATTTAAAGCTTTCGAAATATTTTAGTTTGAATGCAGGAATCTATTATGATTTAATAAATGCTACCAATAGTCCTTTTAGAGTCGGTTATGCTTTCAAAATTAAAAATGAACAAGGTCAAATCGTTAGAATTTTACCAATGATTTATCGTGTTTCTATTTGTATACCGCTGTACAAAGCAAAGTAATTTAAGTAAGGATGAAAATTGGAATGGTGTTATACCCGACATTCGGCGGGAGTGGTGTAGTAGGAACAGAGTTAGGTAAGGCGCTTGCAGCTAAAGGTCATGAAGTTCATTTTATTACTTATTCCCAACCAGTGCGATTAGGAAGTTTTAGAGAAAATATTTTTTATCACGAGGTAGTTGTTACTGATTATCCTTTGTTTGATTTTCAACCCTATGAGACAGAGTTGACGAGTAAAATGGTCGACGTGGTTAAATATGAAAAATTAGATGTACTTCATGTTCACTACGCTATCCCTCACGCTTCAGCAGCTTTTTTAGCAAAGCAAATATTGAAGTCACAAGGAATTCATATTCCAGTTGTCACGACACTTCATGGGACAGATATTACCTTAGTTGGAAGAGATCCTTCTTTTGAACCGGTTATCACATTTTGCATTAACGAATCCGATGCTGTAACCGCTGTTTCAAATAGTTTGAAAGCATCTACTTATGAGCATTTTAATATTACAAGACAAATAGATGTTATACCAAATTTTATCGTAGTGGATGAGGATAATGCGGGGTTTTCAGAGCAAATGCGTCGTAAGTATGCGTGTGATGGGGAAAAAATAATTTGTCATATATCTAATTTTAGAAAAGTAAAGAGAATAGAGGACGTGGTGAAAGTTTTTGCACTAATTGCCGCTCAGACTCCTGCTAAATTAATATTAATTGGAGATGGTCCCGATCGTTATCATGCTGAAAGGTTGTCAAGAGAATTGGGTATTAATGAAAAGGTGATTTTCTTAGGTAAACTGAGAGATACGGCTCATGTGCTTTCATTTTCAGACTTGTTTTTGCTGCCTTCAGAAACCGAGAGTTTCGGACTTGCGGCTTTGGAAGCGATGGCAATGGGAGTTCCCGTAATTTCTTCTAATACTGGTGGTATTCCAGAAGTAAACGAACATGGATATTCTGGATTTTTATCTGAGGTTGGGGATGTTCAGGATATGGCAAAAAATGCTGTTGATTTATTAACTAGTGGAAAATTAGAGACATATAAAATTCAAGCGAAAAACAAAGCAAAGGAATTTACAATTGAGTTAATTCTTCCAATGTATGAAGAAATATACGAGAAATTGGTGATGAACTCCAAAGGATAATTTGTCAATTTTCACTATATTTAAAATCTATAATTAGTTAAGTTTTGTATGAAAATAGGAGTCCTTCTTTCCGGATGCGGTGTGTATGATGGTGCAGAAATACACGAATCTGTTTTAAGTCTTCTCGCAATAGATGAAATTGGTGCCGAAGCTGTATGTATTTCTATAAACGCAACTCAACATCATGTGATTAATCATTTTTCGGGTGAAGAAATGAATGAGCAACGAAATATGTTGATTGAATCAGCGAGAATCTCCAGAGGTGATATACGTGACATTCAAGAAGTTAGTCCAGTTGATTTGGATGCACTTGTAATTCCTGGAGGATTTGGGAGTGCAAAGAACTTTACAAATTGGGCGTTTTCAGGACCAAATGGAAATATTCGCGATGATGTGAAATTACTTTTAGTCAATTTAATTAATGTAGGTAAACCACTACTGGTTTTATGTGTGAGTCCAGTGGTAGTGGCAAAAGCACTCGAAGGATCTGGAATTACTGTAAATCTTACAATAGGGAGTAAAAAGGATTCATCACCATATTCTATTGTAGATTTTCAAAATGGAATTGAAAGTATAGGGGCATCTACAGAAGACAAGGGAATTAACGAGATTCTCATTGACCACACGAATCGGATAATAACGGCACCATGTTATATGATGGACGCTTCAATATCGCAGGTTAGGTCGAATATAAAAATGGCAATGGAGGCTATGAAGGATCTTTGTCATGGCTAATCAAAATAAGATAGAACAATGGTTTGAAAGCCGAAAATCTCGTAAAAAGGATTTAAAGGCAAATCATCTTTGGAAAGGAGTATGTTCGGGAGATCGCTTTGAATTAAGCAAAGCAATTACGCTGATTGAAAGTGCCAATCATCAGGATCGTGTAGAAGCGTCAAAATTGTTAAAAAAATGTATTTCGAGTAAAAAATCAAGTTGGCGCATCGGTATCACGGGAGTTCCAGGGGTTGGAAAAAGCACGTTTATTGAATCTTTCGGAAAGATAATACTCGAAAAAGGACTTAAATTGGCTGTTTTAGCAATTGATCCGAGTTCTTCTATTTCTGGGGGAAGTATTTTGGGTGATAAAACTAGAATGGACTGGCTCTCTAACCAAGAAAACGTATTTATAAGGCCTACGCCAAGTGGATTGAACCTTGGAGGTGTAGCGAAACATACAAGAGAATCAATACTTCTTTGTGAAGCTGCAGGTTATGATGTTATTTTAATTGAAACGGTAGGCGTTGGGCAATCGGAAACCTTGGTGCACTCGATGGTTGATTTCTTTTTGTTGCTAATGTTGGCAGGAGCGGGAGATGATTTGCAAGGAATTAAACGTGGAATAATGGAAATGGCCGATGCATTGGTAATCACAAAAGCAGATGGTGAAAACTTGACGAAAGCAAAATTAGCGAGAACCCAATATGCTTCTGCACTTCATCTATTTCCTCCAAAAGAAAACGAATGGATTGTGCCAGCCTTAGTAACGAGTAGTATTGAAAATAATGGCCTAGAGGAAGTCTGGAAAAATATAAGTAACTTTTTCACAAAATACCAAGCTGAAGGATGGATTCAACTAAATCGCAGTCGTCAAGAGTTGCTCATAATGAATCAACATGTCAGTGAATTATGGTTTACTAAAATGGAAAATGATAAGAAATATAAAGTAGAGCTTGAACGATTAACACAACTTGTAATTTCTGGTAAATTGAACGGTTATATGGCGGCAGAAGAATTAGTGAAGTCCTTAATTGCTAATCCGTCTTGATTAATTTTTCAATGTGTACAACTTCTCCCTCTTTTACTAATTGAATTATGTAAAGAGCGGAACGAACCTGAGATAAATCAATATTGGTTTCCAACGAATCCGATGCTATATCTCCTCTTTTTATTGCCCTGCCTTCAAGGTCATACACAACATAACCACAACCCTTGGCGAGCGTTTTATTGTCATGAACTAATATAAAGTTCCCATTGGACGGATTTGGGTAAACATTAAAATGAATTTCGGGTCCATCCGGAGGAGGAGGTAATTTTTCAAAAACGGCTGTAAAGGTTGTATTTGTGATAGATACATTTGTTTTTATTGAGTCTACCAAGGTGTCAGATACAAAAACTGAAGGTAGCCAATGCGAAAATTTATACCCGGGCTTGGCAATAGCTTTCATATCAAGAGGAACACCATCGAAATATATTCCGGACCACGGATAATCTTGAGGTGTAATGGTATTTAATTTTATAGAGCCAGCACTATCTGGTTGAATGGCTAAATTAACAGTAACCTTTTTCTCAAGATTAAACTCTTGAACAAGTTGATTTCTAATCACATTGTTTCTACAGGCTAATTCTGAACGAAATGTCTGGTGGTTGTTATTAAAATTTTGTAATTGCCCAAGAATATTATTTGGGTCACCCCATCTCGCATATTCGTTATCCATTTCGGGGTACATACTAAGGTAAAAGGATTCTTCTCTATTTAAAATCTCATTGTTCGCATAACTAGTATTCATTAAATCTGCAAATCGATTTATAAAATAGTTCTTGTAGTAAGGATTTAATATACTTCGTAACCAAATATTGATATAGGGAATATTTGGATCTCTATCCAACATATAGCGAATGTGATTTTGTTGGCAATCTGTCCAACCGTTCGGTTGAAGTGATAATTCTAAATCAATTAGCGCGAATCTCCATCGCTGATTCGTTTTATCCGATCGGTAAATTTTTATGTTGTTTTGTGGCCAATCTACATTTCCCATCCAAGATTCCCCAATAACATAATCAGTGTAATGTTTTAAATCAAAATGCTGATCAGCTAAATTCCAATAAGTAGATTGTTCTGGACTTATGTCTAAAAATGATTCGTAAGAAGACCAAAAGTTATCTACATCTCCCTCAACGGCTCTGAGAATCAGGTTATAGAAATAACTTAACGAAAGCAATTCTAGTGAGTCTTTATTCGCACCATCGTGAACTTCGAAGTACTCTGAATTGAATTTTTCACGTAATTCGTATAATCCAAAATACAGCCCATTTATATATACCGAAACAGGTCTGTATGCAGAGTAATAGTTATCTGTTCCTTCGCTCATCATTCGCACTTGTGAGGCATCTTTGTAGGGTAAGGTAAGGTATTGGTTGCTTCCGTTTCGCAAATAGATATCACTGTATGTAGTCCGATTCGGTCGATCGGGAATTAGAGGATATTCAATTGATTTTTCACCGAGAGCTCCATGTGCAAACGACAGTCTAAAACTATGCTGAGGTTGAGATCTACTTCCGCCAGCTCCACCATCCATGCGCATGGCCGTTCTTGTTTCAAAAACCTGAGGGTGACCAAGACCTTCTTTTAAAAATACAGCATGTGCTGGTTTAATCCAATCGCTATTAAAGTTGTCGAATATACCAGTTGGGCCATAAAGATTTTGATTGTCTGTTGTTACCATTAAAATAGGTGTAGTATGTGACACACCGATTAAATAAGTTGAATTTGCAATAGTACTTGGTAGAAAGTTATACGCACCAATAGGGAAAATCCGTGATCGTAATACAGTATTTCCAATTATTTGAATTGGTCCAGAATATTGGGGGGAATTTATAGTTGGGGTTGAACCGTCCAAGGTGTAGACAAGTTTTGAGTTGACTAAATTTGGATTCGTAATAGAGACAGTAAAAACTTCAGAATAAACGCCAGAAACAACGCTTAACACAGGTTCTTTTAAACTATCCGTATAAAATAATGCTGAATTATTGGAATTTCCCGGAGTTGGATTTAACCAGTTGATTGTGTTTGAACCGTTAGGTTTAAGGCCAATTGATATATCAGTTTGAGGACTTTCAATTCTTAAGTTATGCACTAATTCAGCCTGCGAATTGAATAAAAAAATGTCTTCTCCATTACCGTCTAATTTGAAATTAGTATGCAGTTGAAATCCTTCTTCGGGAAGAAAACCAGAGGATAATTCATCCAAAGCAGAATGGGTTAGAGAGAAATTAATATAGTCGTAAAATTCGCCTGTGGTTGAGGAAACTTGAAAGGATAAATTACTAATTGGTCCCGCCGTTAGCCCTGCTGAAATTAATTCTTCAGCCTTAAAGAGAAATTGATGTCGAGCACACCAATACCAATTACCATAAGGGGCAGGATAATCAGTATTTCCATTCTGAATTTGTCCAAAACCAATTTGTGTAGAATTAAACTTTACATTTGGACGCTGGTTATATGTTTGTCCGAGAGTAGCTCCACATGAAAAGTCATTTCCGTCATTAAGGGCCACAAGCGATGATGCAAAAGAAGTTGGACTCTGATAAAACGAACTGTTAACTGTATATTGTGTAGAGTTATACGAGCATACATTCAGAACTATATTAGAAACACCATCCCAAACAAAAGGCGTTGCTAAATTATGTTGATTCCATCCCACAATGGGTGAAAAGGCTTGCTGGTTCAATACAAAGTTAAATGGATCACTCCCCAGTCTGTTTTTTTTACTACAAAATATTGTCTGAAATTCTCCTGGAGCTAGTGTTAAACTGGGTAATTGCCATTCAAATGGTTTTGTAGAATTATCCGTTAAGAAATAATTAGAAAGAATTATATTTTCAGTTCCTGAATTATACAATTCAATCCAATCGGGAGCATCGCCATCTTCATCAATTTTAGAAAGATAATTTTTGTTACATCCTTCATTGATTTTTAACTGAGCGATGAAAAATCCAAAATGGAAAAATAATAGTACAAACGATGAAATTAGTTTTTTGGACATATTAAAAAAAAGAGCTGTCAACAGACAGCTCTATGGGATAATTTATTTTACGTATACTTTTTTTGAAAGCTTACCGTCGTTAAAAACAGCTTCAAGCATGTAAATTCCGGTGGAAAAGTCCTCTAATTTTATTTCAGTTCCAATGTCATTAATAAATTGCGTATGTGTTGCTTTTCCATCAATATTCATGAAATGTAATTCTCCTCCTATCAGGTCAGGTGTTACATTAATTTTAACCATATCAGGAGTAATGAAAAATGAAACTTTATCTTCTAACGCTGCTTGTGAAATTATTGAAGTTGAGGGATCGCCTGCATTAATCGTTTCGTTTGGAGTGCCATTGTAAGCATAATCATGAATTGTTAATTTAAGACCAGCGGCATCCAAGGTATCAAGACTAAGCCTTACCCAACCAAAATGTGTATTTCCTACTGCTTGAAATTTCATTCCCATGAATTTTTGAGAAACGCCTAAAAATTCACCTTGATTAATGGCATAATTAAAATTAAAAGCAGGAATAGATACTGTACCTTGTACTCCTAAGACGGCACTTTGAGAACTAAAATTGTTAGCTGCAGAAATAGGGTCACCAGCATTTAGTGCAGTTACTCCAAAGGTGCTGCTACTACCTGTTACCTGCCCTTGTACACCACCATTTGCTCCGGGAATTACGCCTACTTGTGAACCATTATAGACAAATGTGAAAGGAATGCCATTGTAAGTTGATGAACCACTTCCGTTGAAAGATGCCACTTGGAACGTCATATCAATGGAAACATCATTATTAAAGTCCATCTCAAAAGGCCCAGAATTTTTATCTAAAATCACGTCCGGATTTACATCTGTATATTGTAAATTTTGTCCAAGTGCAACATTTCCTGCAATAATAGATCCAGTAGCCGCAAGGTAATTTTTAATTCTCGATTTTTTTGTGCTATTTTTCATGACATTTATTTAAAATAAAAAAGGAGTGGTTTCCCACTCCTCAAATATATAAAATAATTACAATTAATTACTTAACGTAAACTCTTTTGTTCACAGCTCCACTTTCGAAGTTTGCAACCACAGTGTAGATTCCACTGTTTACACCATCAAAAGTGATTTCTGTTTGAACATCAGTAATTTTTACAGTCTTAACAACTTGACCTGATAGGCTAACCAAATTGATTGTCCCACCAATTAAGGAAGATGCAACCTTAACTGTAGCACCATTTAGGTTTGTTAAAATAGAAACATTGTTCTCCAATGATTCCGTTAGACCTGCTGTTGTTTGACATGTATTAACAGAGGCATCTGGAGTAGCATTGAATCCATATTCTTTAACTGTAATAGTCGTTGCATCAGCAGCAACACTTAATTTAACCCAACCATAATGTGTGTTAGCTCCAACTGTAAATTTAACACCTACACTTTTGTCAGTAGCACCTAAAAATGGTGTTCCTTGAGATGAAAATGGAATAGAACCGTTAATTAAAGCGGCATATCCAAAGTTTCCGTATGAACCGCTACCAAAAATAGATGCAGACGAAACCGGAACTCCACAATCCAATGGAGTAGCAGCAGTTACTGTATCAGCAGTTGTTACGATTTGACCAGCAAAAGGGAATGCATAAGCAAAAGCACCAACATAAGTAAATGAAGATGTAGCACCTTCTAAATGTTGAACTGCAAATGCGATATCTGGTTGTTGGTCATTGTTAAAATCTAATTGGTAAGGATTTAACGAGTCAACCACAACATCAGGGTTTACATCTGTGTAAGAAACTTGCGCGTTAGCAGCTCCACTAGCTACAACAGCTCCAGCAACAGCAGTATACTGCGCTAATCTAGTTTTGTTTAAAGAAGTAGTTTTTTTCATAAGCAAATATTATTTGAGTTGTACAAATATAGTGTTTTTTTTATAAATTCGAAGAAATGAAAATTTTCGCATCTTCAATGTGGAGTTCATGATTAGTGAATTCGCTTATCAAATTCAATTGATTTTCAATATCGTCAAATAATTCGTCCCAATTAATCATTAAAAAAGGCTGATTAGGTTGAGCTGCAAGCCAAGTATCAATGACAAATTTTTCTTTTTCTATGGTATTTAAAATTCTAACGGGTGCTGCATTTATAGGAACCTTTAAATTTAATTTAGATTTTCTTTTTTCCAAAATTTCACTCAATTGTTGATTTAAATAAATCACTTTGTAGTTGAATATTGCTGGTAATTCCGCGAGGTATCTACTGGAAATGTAAAGAACTTTACCAATATTTCCCGTTAAATAGTCAGTTGAGAAATGTTTAGCAGGATTTTCGATATATTCAGAACTTTCCGCAATTTCTAATTTACTCGCCTTGAGTAGATCCAGAAAAAAACTATAATCGCAGCCATCGACTCCTGTTACTACTATGATTTCACCCTTAATATGATTCTTAAGAAATTGAGTGCTTTTTTCTGCTTTTATGTCGTCAATTATTTTATTTGAATAGATATCAACAAGCCATTTATGAGCCTTTGTCATTCCAGGAGTTATTCTGACACATACCTCAAATGCTTGAGCGGCTTCCTCAATATTTCCAGCGTTATATAAGGCTTCTCCCAAATGATAATGAAATGTCGATTGAAAGAAATCTTGTTCAATGGCTTGCAATAATTCGTCTATTGCATCTTCATATCTGCCTGTTCTTAACATACTTACCCCCAAACCATAATGAGCTGTTGTGTTTCTATTGTCTATGGAGAGTGCTCGAATGAATTGTTTTTCAGCCAGATCATAATTTTTGCGCTGCATGTGTATTTGAGCAATGCTTGTAGAAAGTTGCATATTGTTCGGATTTTTCTCCTGAACTTTCTCAAGCAAAGGAAGCGCTTTTCTTGGTTTGTTCATAGCAAGATTTAGTAAGCCTTCAATGTACTCCAAATATAACGGTTCCTCTAGTTCTTCATTCCCAAATGGATCTTTAGGATTTGCTTCTTTTTCTTGTTTGAGTCTGATTCTTTCCTGTGCATCAATCTCTTTCATCTTGTCTAAAACATCCTGGCATTTTAGATACATTTTTTTCGAAAGATAGGCGAATGCTAATCGTTGACCGTATCGTAAAATATCAGATTCCTCAAATATTTTTTCCAAGATATCAATTGCTTCCTTGAATCTCCCTCCGTGAATCATGTTGCGTGCGACATAATAGGCATTCTCACGTTTGCATTTTTCTACTTGCGTCAATTTATCATCATCGAGTGCGTCAATATATCCAAGTTCTACTAATTGCTGCAATGCTTCTTGAGCCGCCCATGGATCTTCTCGACTTACTTCATCGTGCATTCCTGAATCACCGGGCACTTCCTCCCATGAAGAAATGAAATTAGCCTCTGTAGGTTGCTCAAAACACTGATATAACACTTTCCCTTCCATGTCCTTTCCTACAGCTAGTCCCGCATGATACAGAAGGGTAGGGGTTACATCTAACACGCTTGCTCCAGAAATTTCCACACCTTTTTTAATTCCTGGTCCGGCGATTACAAAGATGCCGTATGGGCTATGCTCAACTGCAGGCCCTGAAGGTTCATTAGGTATATATAGTGGTCTTTGATGATCAGAATGAAAACCATGATCAGAAAGTAATACAACAGTAGTATTTTCATCAATCATAGACAATGTTCGTTCAAGCATCATGTCATGGAAACGATACCCAGCTTCAACTACTCCATTGTAATTTTCATAATCTAATTCGGGTATTTCTGGTCTTCGTGGTGGATAATAGCGCATTGCAATATGACAAAAATGGTCAATGGCATCGTGGTAAACGGCCATAAAATCCCATTCTTTCTCCTCCATTAAAAATGTAGAAGCTGCATGTATGCTAGCTGCATTTGCCAAAGTTTTTAATACGCTTAGTGTCTTTTTTTCCTTTCGTAATTCTACATTTTCAGCTAAACCTGGAATAAAAGGAATAGCCATTGCTAGTGTTATTTCGTGCGGATGAACACGAAATTCTTTCATCGTCTCACTCAACTCTTCCGGATGAACCGTACCTGTTGGCATTTCCCATTCTTCACCTAGCGCTTTATTAGCAACTTGGTATAAATTAGATACCATAACGCCATTTATCGGTTCAGCGGGATTACTCGGCCACCAAGCTACAACATTACTTTTCCAACCTTCTTGATTAAAAATATTCCAGATTGCTTTTACTTTTCTTGAAGTTGTAGTTACAGGCCTAAGACCTTCACCATTGGGCAAAGGTTCTACAAAACCTCCAATTCCATGTTTATCTGCTCTAACTCCTGTGGCAATGCTGGTCCACAACATTGGAGACAAAGGCGGATCTAATGTCTGAATTCTACCATGCGCACCTCTTGCCATTAACGATTGAAGTGCGGGCATTTTGCCTTGTTCAATAAGCGGAGTTATTACCTTCCAATCGGCAGCATCCCAGCCAATCACTAGAATTTTATTTTTTTTCTGCATCCTTCTTTTCTTGTGCTCTTTTCTTTTTTTCTTCCGCAACAACTTCTCTCCACTTTCTCAGACCAATATGACCGAGAGCTAATAATCCAAGTGATCCTTGCTCAGTGATTTTATATTCTTTTCCCATGATTAAATTTTGTTTCTATACAATTCTGGATTTACAACTTGAGCCAAATCATTCCAATCGTTTTCAAGGTGGAAAAAATCAATTAATTTATTAAGCTCTACCTCTGGATTTGTAATTAAATCTTTATAGTTCACGTCTAAATAGGGTATTTTGTTTAACTCAAAAAAATGATACGTTTTTTGAATATGAACCTTATAAATAGCTGAAAATTTCTCACGCTCCGCTGATTGATCTTTGTTTAACATCGTTTCCTGAGATCT
>CAZLVX010000032.1:3549-17459 GCA_964562965.1 uncultured Lishizhenia sp. | reverse complement strand
AATGGTATCTCCATCTGAATTCATCGGAACTAATAAGCCTCCTGCACCTTCAACAATTAAATTTCGTTCAGTATCGGGTAATTTAAAATCTGTTACTTTTAATTGTATTCCGTCTATTTCTGCTGCAGCATGGGGTGAAAGCGGTTGAGAAAGTAAAAATTGTTCCGGAATTACTTGAAAGTTTTCATCTTGAATCGATGCTACTTTTTGTGAGTCTAGTGCATGTAAATCGCCCGATTGCATTGGTTTCCAATAATCTGCTGACCAAACCCGACATAAAATTTTACTTACCAATGTTTTTCCAACATCAGTTCCAATTCCGGTAATAAAAATTTTAGCACTCATTTGCTTTGCAAAAATAAGCAAGGAATTCTCTATTTCCATCACCACCTAAAATTGGTGAATCGATTACGTCTATAAACTCTAGCTGATTTTGACTAGCTGAGGTTTTTATTTTTTCAATCATTTCAGGAAATAAGTTTTTGTTCACAACTATTCCGTTTTTGTTAAGATTTTCTTTTCCAACCTCAAATTGTGGCTTGATGAGTAAGACTACTTTTGCTCCATTCTTTAAAAATGGATGCAGAAAGGGCAATACTTTGGTGAGAGATATAAAGGATACATCGACAACTAGAAAATCTATAACATCAGAAACAAGATTTTTTGTTAACTCGCGAACATGGGTTTTTTCCAGATTAATAACGCGATTGTCGTTTCTCAATTTTGAATGCAATTGATGTTGTCCAACATCTACTGCATACACTTTTTTTGCTCCAAGATGCAATAGGACTTCGGTAAATCCACCTGTTGAGGCCCCAACGTCGAGGCATGTTTCTTGCTTTGCTGATAAACTCCACTTATCAATTGCTGCGAGAAGCTTTAAGGCGCCTTTTGATACCCATGGAATTTCATCTTCGATTAGTTGGATGGTAACTTCGTCCGGGTATTTTTTTCCTGGCTTCGTTACAAGAATGCCATCAACAAGCACTCCATGTGTTGTTATGACTTGCTCAGCGCGTGTTCGTGTGCTAACGAGCCCTTTGTTTACGAGAATTACATCTAGGCGGGTCAAATTAATTTAAGGCTTGAAACGATATAAAATTTTATTGTCATATCCTTTGATAGACAATAAAATCTCACTGTCATTTTGAGTATAAGCAAACTCACGAATGTCAAAAGATAGTGTTTCTATGATTTGTTTTTTACACATATCGTTATTTGCCTGATGAACCAAAACCACCGAACGAATGGGGGGTAGTGATTTAGCAATCATAGGACTTCCAATGAGTTGAAAATTATGAGGTTGACAACCGCCACTGTAAGATACTTCTAAGTTCATTGTATTGCCAGTAATTGTGGCACTTAATATGCGTATACTATCGCTCACTTGATTTATGTCTCCAAGCTCAGCTTTTTTGTCTGAATTCATGATGTTCACCTGATGATTTTTAGTTTTCGCCTCACGTGAAGATTTACAACTTATGGAAAGGATAAGAATAAATAAGATTAAGATAGGTTTCATAATACTTTTTTCTTTCGTAGTTCAAAGATAGTACCAATTCCTTAATTTCTAGGAGAGGCTGTTCCAATATAATGGTAGGTTAATTTCGTTTTCCAACCTTGTAATATCAAATCGATAACATCATTTGGCGTTTTGGAATAGCATAATTCACTTACGTTAATAATTTGTGTGCTGTATTCCAATGATCTACACGTATCACCACTCGGAATTATTACCAATTTTACATTTCTCTTTGGGGGGTAAACACTGGCATCAGAAAGCGTTCCATAAAATTCAAATTTATCTTTTCCGTTGCATGATGCTTGGTATTCAAAGGAAAGGTATAAATAGTTTCCGTCCAAGGAAACGTCATTAATTTTGTAATTAGCAGTAGGAGGGAAGGTTTCTGTTAATTGGCCCATAAGTGTTGGTTTTTCCATCTTTTTGCCTGTTAGTAGAGCGGCATTCATGTTTTTATTTGAACTGCAGGAATAAATTACGAATAGAATTAGGATGCTGTATAAAATCGGATAATTTTTCATTATGCTTTTGGTTTAACGAAAGTATGGTATTTTTGCCTTGGAAATGAAAACCAAAACGAAAAAAAAGAATAAAGTTAACGTTGTTACTTTAGGTTGCTCCAAAAATGTATTCGACTCTGAAGTTTTGATGGCTCAATTGAAAGCTAACCAATTTGAGGTGGAGCATGAATCTCAGGAGGACGACGCAGAAATTGTCATCATTAATACCTGTGGTTTTATCGATAACGCAAAACAAGAATCGATAGACACAATTATGCGATTTGCTGATGCAAAAGCAGAAGGTCTTGTGGATAAGGTATACGTTACTGGATGCTTATCAGAACGCTACCGAGATGATCTCGAAAAAGAAATTCCTGAAGTAGATGCGTTCTTTGGAACCAGAGAATTACCGAGGCTTTTAAAAACCCTGAAAGCTGATTACAAACATGAGTTAGTAGGTGAGAGGTTACTGACAACACCTAATCATTATGCCTATTTTAAAATCGCAGAGGGTTGTGACAGGCCCTGTTCATTTTGTGCAATTCCATTGATGAGGGGAAAACATTCTTCAACCCCAATTGAAGATCTTGTAAAAAATGCAACAACTTTAGCCGCGAATGGTGTCAAAGAGTTGATTTTAATTGCTCAAGACTTAACATATTATGGTCTCGACCTTTACAAAAAAAGAGCACTTTCGGATTTATTAAAAAGACTTTCTGATGTCGAAGGTATTTCTTGGATTAGGTTGCATTATGCATTTCCTGCAGGTTTTCCGATGGATGTGTTAGATGTAATGAACGAACGTGATAACATTTGTAAATACCTTGATATGCCTTTACAGCATGGTTCAACAAAAATATTGCAGGCCATGAGACGAGGAATAACTCGCGAAAAAACTGAAGAACTAGTTCAAGCCATACGTCAAAAAGTTCCAGGTATTGCTTTACGCACCACGTTGATTGCTGGTTACCCTGGTGAAACAGAAGCAGATTTTCAGGAAATGTACGATTGGGTCGAGCGTTCTAAATTTGATCGATTGGGTATTTTTACATACTCGCATGAAGAAAACACACACGCATTTAATTTTAAGGATTCAGTTCCAAAAAAGTTAAAACAGAAACGTGCAGATGCAATTATGGAACTGCAATCAGGAATCAGTTATGCACTAAATCAAAATAAAGTTGGTCAGCAATACAATGTTCTTTTTGATAGAACTGAAGGGGATTATTTCATTGGTAGAACTGAATTTGATTCTCCAGAAGTTGACAATGAAGTTCTTGTGAAAAAAACAGATGGTTACATTCGATTAGGTGATTTTACTAGAATTGAAATTACCGATGCTGATCATTATGATTTATATGGTAAAATTATAGAATGAGAATCCTTTTAGTTTCATTTCTTATGTGTTGTTTTTTACCTTCCACCTTATTTTCCCAAAATTCGGCAACTATTAAGATTCGTTCCACTTTTGTTTATGGGCTGCCAATTGAAAATGGAAAGAAGGTATTTATTTCTCAAGGTTATATGGGATGGTTCTCACATAAAAAACAATTTGCTCTTGATTTCAAATTAAAGGAAGGAAGTCCGATTTATGCGGCAAGAGAGGGGGTGGTATACAAATGCGCTTCTCATAACACCAAAGGTGGGATGAAGAAAAAGTATTTATCTCAAGGTAATCACATAATTATTCAGCATGAAGATGGCTCATATGCAGCATATTGGCACCTAAAACATAACGGCGTTAGTGTAGTCAAAGGTGAAAAAGTTGCTAAAGGTCAGCAAATTGGCTATTCCGGAAATACCGGGTATTCAACCTCGGCGCATTTACATTTTGAGGTATATTATTACGATGAAAAAGGAAATCAAGTGACTTTTCCTACTCAATTTGAAACATCCAAAGGAATAAGACTTCTAAAAGCGTACAGATTTTATCGAAGATAATAGTAACTTCGTCAAAAAAAGTAAATATGCGTGTTTACCTTGACAATGCAGCCACAACACCAATTGCACCCGAAGTTGTAGATGTGATGTTGTCGGTCATGAAAGAAAATTTTGGAAATCCTTCGTCTACACATTTTTATGGTCGAAATGCAAAAGCTAATGTTGAAAATGCGAGAAGGACTGTTGCTAAATTTCTGAATTGCGCACCCTCCGAAATAATTTTTATGTCCGGAGGAACGGAAGCAGATAATATGGCAATTCATGCCTCAATAAACGTTTTAGGAGTTAAAAGAATAATCACAACAACAATTGAGCATCATGCTGTTGGACATACCGTTGAGTATTTAAGTGACAATGAAAATGTACAATTGGATTATGTGCGTGTTTCTAATACCGGTGTTGTTGATCTTGATCATTTAGAACAATTGTTGCAGGAAAACAAGAAAACTTTGGTAAGCCTTATGCATGCCAATAACGAGATTTCTACCTTACTTCCGCTAACTAAAGTTTCAGAAATCTGTAGAAAATACGGTGCTTTTTTTCATTCTGATACCGTTCAAACGATGGGTCATTATGCCTTTGATTTACAAACATTGGATATCGATTTCTTGACGTGTGCCGCTCATAAATTTCACGGTCCAAAAGGCATTGGTTTTCTTTATGTCAATCGGAAAACAAAAACGGAGGCATTTATTCACGGAGGTGCACAAGAACGTGGATTGAGGGGAGGAACAGAAAATATTTATGGAATTGTAGGATTAGCTAAAGCCATGGAATTAGCATACGAACATTTGGATGAACACATGAGACATGTGCAATCTCTTAAAGATCATATGATTTCAGAGCTTAAAAAAATGTTTCCAACTGTTTATTTTCATGGTGAAACGGAACCTGCAACATCTCTTTATACCGTGTTAAACGTTTGTTTGCCAGCCACAGAAAAATCGAATATGTTATTGTTTACGCTTGATTTGAAAGGAGTAGCAGTTAGTGGTGGTAGTGCCTGTTCATCGGGAGCAAATAAAGGTTCGCATGTATTGGAAGGCATTGGCGCCGATATGACAAGACCGAATGTGCGGTTTTCATTTTCTCGTTATACTACCAAAGAAGAAATCAATTTTGCCATCGAACAATTGAATTCAATCTACAAGCAAAACCTATAGTCGACACATCATGAGGATATTATTCCTAACCTCGGCTCATTCCTCACTCGATGATAGAATTTTCTACCATCAGGCAAGAACATTAAGAGTTGATAATCAAATTTCGATTTATTCAACCTATGCCGGAATTACAGGTGAAAAAGATGGTGTTACTCTGACTTTTGATGAGAGAATATTTACATCTCGAAAAGAAAAAATTACGGCATTTTCAAATAAATGCGAAGAGTTTCAACCGGATGTAGTTATATGTTCGGAACCTATTCCAATAATTGGGGCACATCAACAAAGAAAAAAAAATAAATCTTCAAAGTATAGAATTTTGTATGATGTTACCGAGTTCTATCCGTCAAAAAAGAATCTTCAAGGCTCTAAAGGACTTAAACGATTGGTTAGAACTATAGCCATGGTGCAATTGAATAAAAAGGCAGCAGCCTCGGTCGATGGTTTTATATTTGGAGAATATTTCAAGTCGCTTTTTTATAAGGCTCATTTCAAGAGGAAGGAAAGTGTTTATTTACCTTATTATCAAGATCTTTCTTATTTCCCACAATATCAATTGCCACCTGATGAGTTTGTTATTGGATACTCGGGGAAATTTTCAGAAGAGAAAGGAATCTTTCGATTTGCTGAGGTTTTAAATCAATTTTCACAACGTCATAATAGTGAAAATTGGAAAGTAGTTTTAATTGGATGGTTTGCAGACAAACAAACCGAAGAAGAGTTTTATAGTCGAACTAAAGATTTTCAAATTGAACTCAAAGAGAGCATGTCGTTTGAAACGTACTGTAAATCACTTTCTGAATTTTCGGTTTTCATGGATCTTCGGGATACGGATGCCGAAAACAACCTTTGTGTCCCCATAAAACTCTTTACATATGCTTCAGTTGGTCGCCCTGTAATTTATTCCGCTCTTCAAGCAATCGAAACGGCGTATCCAAATGAGAACTTTATAACCAATAAGCGTTCCGAGGACACACAAGGCATGGTAGATAAACTATCTTATTACTTTGAAAATAGAGCGGCTTTGGAAATTGATTGTGAGGCAGCTATTCAATTTGCTCGTATTCATCAATGGGATGCAATAAAAGATGATTTTGTTCGCTTTGTAACAAATACATGAGAGATAGACAAGAATTAATTTCTACGTTATCGTCCAGACTATTGGCAATGGCTTCATCCTTTGGACTTGTGATGATTTCCTCTCTTTTGTTGGGGGCTGAGGGTAGGGGATATATTTCACTTACCATAACAGATGCTGCACTTGTGGCAATTTTCTCTAATATACTATCCGGAAGTTCGGCCATGTTTTACCTCCATAAAATTAGCCCTGGAAAGGTTTTTTACACAGCACTTTTATGGATAATAGTATGCTCATTCCTTGGAAGTGGTATTTTATCGCTCATACATACTTCACCATTTTTACTGCTTTTTTTACTTTGTGTGGCGCTTTCTTTTCATTCCTTGATTTTTAATCAATTATTTGCCAATCAGAAATTTATTCAGGGAAATGTATTAACAGTTTTAGTTCAGTTTACTTTTTTAGTAGGTCTACTTCCTTTTTTGATTTTCAAATGGTCTATTAATTGGGAAATGTATTTTGTTTTCCAAATTTCGATTTGGTTTATCGTTTCTTTAATATTCCTAAAACCATTAAAAATAGAATTTGTTGATTTCACTCAATTGAAAAAAATATTTAGCTATGGATTTAAAAATGAACTAAGTTTTTTCTTTCAATTTCTGAGTTATCGTTTGAGTTATTTTTTTGTTTTTCATCAACTCGGAGTGAGTTCTTTGGGAGTCTTCGGCGTCATGGTTATTATTGCAGAATCAGTTTGGGTTATTAGTAAGAGCTTTTCATCTGTGTCTTTTGCAAAACAATTGCAAGACGAGGATCTTTCCCGATCAATAGAACGGACCAATTATTACACAAAGCTTTCATTTCTTCTCAGTTCAATTGTATTATTTGTATTGATAATAATTCCTGAAAATTGGTATGTTCTCATTTTTAGCAAGGAATTTAGAGGTTTAAAAGAAATTTTATTGATTGTTTCGCCAGGAATTTTGGCAATGTCAGGTTCAACTGTTATTGGTCATTTTTTTGCAGCTCAAAACAGACAATGGGTTTTAATTTTAAAATCTCTGGCCGGAGTACTGATAACTATCATTTTAACACCTTATATGTTAGATTTCTATGGTATTTGGGGAGCAGCATTGGCAATGAGTATAGCTCACATCGTAAGCTCGTCTGTACTTTTTCTGAAATATTCTAACGTAATTAAACAGAAGTTGTCTATTTAAAGGTATATTTTTTCTGAAGGATATAACTTACTATTACAACCAAACAACTTGCAATTACGTTGCTAATTGATGGAAATATCCCAAGAATATCTATGAAAAATTTGAGTAAGGACCAAGAAACGATACTAGAAACAAGTGAACTAACACCATATCGAAAAAGTTGAATTCTTCCTTTCAATTCACTTTCGGTGAAAACTACGAATTTCATAAGTAAAAATCCGATTGAAAAACTTATGATAAAACACAACATAGCACTTGCCGTGTAAGCACTCAAAGTGAATTGCGAAAACTCAAGGTTATCTTTTGTAAAAAGAAATTGATAAAACATGAAAAACAAAATCCAACTCAATACTAAATTCCCTCCTCCACATGCCGCATATAAGAAGGTTCTTTTGTCCATAAATTTGGAAAAAATAGGATAAAAGAACATAATTGCCTTGGTTAAGGTGCTGGTCATAAATTAATGTTTACATCATATCCCGAATGCCTACGAATGTTAAGGACATTTTGTTCATCAAAATACAGGTATTGTCCTCTAATTCCGGTTAGTTCTCCTTTTATTGTTGGGAATTCATCTAGTGTGATTGAACGCACGGAAGCTGGGTAGTTGTTTACAGGGTAGTGTATTGATAATATGTCGTCATTCTCAATCCAGAAAACAGAAAGGTCAGAGGGCATTTGCTCGTGTGCTTCCCATTTTTCCTGAATTAGGTCAATTTCACTTTCTCTTTTGTTGATCAGCATGTTTTTCCAATTGGTTTTGTCGGTATAAAAGTCCTTCATCGCCACTTCGATTATTCCTGCTTGGTATCGATTTTCAGTCTCAGCTACAACGATTACCTCTGCTGCTCCTTGATCAATCCATCGGGTAGGAATTTGAGTTTTTCGTGTAACACCTACTTTTACTACATCTGTATATGCAAGGTAAACGACATGCGGTTGCAAATGGTGTAATTGTTCGTACAAAACATCTCTTCCTTCACCGAGGTGAGCACGACAAAGTTCTGGTTTCAAAATACATGGACTTGCCTCAGGTGCAGTTTGAAAACAATTAAAACAAAATCCTTCTCCAAAACTTTTTTTAGTCGATTTTTTGCATTTCGAGCAGATGATTTTTCCAGACCATGATATCGATAATTCCTTCCCTAAAAAGTCATTTAGACTCAACAGGGAATCGTTATCATCTAAAAAATAATGAACCGGTGAATTTAATTTTGTTCGAAGCTTTGATAGAATCATTCAGAAGGTAAAATATTCATTTTTTCTGCAAAATGATAGCAGTAATCACGTAAATCTTCGGAGATTAGGTGCTCGCCTGTGGCCTTTTCAAAGGTGTCAGCCATCGTTAAAAGTGTTTGATGAAAAAACTGCTTCATCTCATCAATTGTCATGTCTTTAGTCCATAAATCTATTTTCATCGTATTTTTCTCTTTTACGTCCCAAATTGAGAGTAAAAAAGCGGCAGCCTCTGAATCGTTTATTCCGCCATCAGTGGCACTCCAATTCATTTTTATTGGAAGATGGTTAGCGTCGAGATCTATATGTATAGAAATAGAAGAGGTTTTCGCAACATTATCGGCCATGGTAATTTAAGGTTTATAAGATTTGTAAATTTGTTCTGCTGAAGCGCTCATCAATTTATCTAATTTGAAATCTTCTGACGCATTTTCTTTCATGAATTCTTGCACCATTCTGAATCCAATGAATTTCCCTATTCGGTCAGGACTTTCGTTTTTACCGTCTTTTTCTAGGTTTGGTGTAAATGGTCCTTCAGAAAATAAATTCATTATGGTCTTCTCGCTTGATTGAAAAAGTAATTCATTTTCAACGAGGAAAGACCAAATTGCTTTTTCTTGGTTGCGTGACCAGTCAAATTTACTTCTGTCATAACGCAGAATTTGTTCTTCAGCCATATTTGGGAAAGCCGCATGAAGAAAGTATAAAATTTTGCCATAGCGCACAGCTTCATGAATGACATCTGCTTGTTCATTTTTCTTTACAGGAAAAAAGAATTGTTCCAACCAAGCTTCCACAACATCTCGTTTTAAGTATTCTTTCTTGTAGCCATTCGTTGTCCAATTGTGCACGAATTGATTTAATGGAGGCATTTGAAGCAGTGATAAATTCCCGCCTATGTACTTCTCCTCTTGTACGATAATGCTCTTTTCTTTTGGAATAACGAAAGCTCCAATTGGAATATCCGTCGGTTGATTGTTTACAATCGCATTTACACAAAAACAAGTATTAGCGAAAATTATATTTCGCGGAAATTCTCCTGAAGGATGGTGAATTTTAAGTCGTTTAAAGGCATCGGTTATTTCTCCTTTCAATTTTTCATCAGTTGTAATATTTTGAGTGCCTTGTTCAATTTGTTGAATGTCTTTGTAGGAATAAAATTCCTTAGTTTTTCTCACGTAAATAGAATCGACATCCAAATCAATACCGAGACAACCCGCCATCACATATTCCAAGATTTCAGAGTTGTTTTTTTTATACTCGTTCCGTAATTTTAAAAGTTGTAAACTATCACTTGATTTTAGTTCTTTATTCAAATCAATAAAAGAAAGTTCAAGTTCGACATCTGATATGTCTACGTCAAATGGATCAAATGGCTTACGCAGAATGAAATAGAGCAAAACAGCAATACTTAAAAGAATCCCTATTCCTATCCATATCCATGTTTTTCGTGTCAAGACTTTTGTTATTTTTGTCAAAAATAGTAATTATGATGGTATCACATAGAATTGTATTAATATCAGCACTTACACTATGTTCTTTTGTATCTATCGCACAAAAGAATGTAGACGTAAACGGTGTTAGCCATATTTCTAAGCCAATTCAAGCCGGGCTTACAATGCATTCTGGCGTAAATATGGTTACTCCAGGGTTAGTACAATATTTAGATAAAAAGGACGGATTGTCTTCTAATTTTGGAGTTGGAATGTTGTTTGTTAAATCCTTTAAATCCGCTCCAAATCTAGGCTTCCAATCGGGGCTTGAATTTGATTTTGACAAAATTAGTTACGAATCAAGAAAGAATATTTATTATGATTACAAACTGAATGTGATCCAAACGAATGTACTTTCAGATAGTACGTGTATTCGTTTTAAAATGGATTCTAGAAAACAGAGCACAATCCTTGCGACTGTTCCATTGTTTTTAGTTTTTAGAACTCAATACATTGGTGATTTTCGATATTTCGGAAAATTTGGTTTAAGAAACTCCATTTTATTGAAAAATACAATCAATGATTTAGGAGCTATTGTTGACACAGCATTTAATATAGATGTTCAAAATGTTGAGAATATTAGATTTGAAAATCCTAGTGAGACGTTTCTTTACAGAGGAACAGTTGGTGTTTCTGCTGGTGCAGAATGGAAATTTATTGAATCTACCTCTTTGGTTGCGGAAATTGGATACCATTACGGTTTTACGCCGCTTTACCTTCAAAGAAAGGATGATAAACGAACGTTGTATGAAGTGGAAAATGGACAAAGAAGTTATTTTTCAAACAAGGCTAATTTAAATCAGCTTCTTTTTAAAATTTCAATTTTGTTTTAGTTGCAACTCATTGAGTATATTTCAAATTGGTTGAACGATTACCTCTCGAAGTCTAAATTAAAAGGCTTTGTAGTGGGAATATCAGGTGGTGTTGATTCAGCGCTGACAGCTTCCCTATGCGCTAAAACAGGGCATAAAGTTTTATTATTGAACATGCCTATTCGTCAAACACAAAGCGAATTTTCTAGAGCATGCCTACAAATTGCTGATCTAGAAAAGAAATTTAAGAATGTGTCCTCAATTCAATTGCCTTTGACAACTGTTTTCGATGAATTTACTAAAGTTGTTCCTGAATCTGTCCAACAAGATTTTTTAGCAATGGCAAATTCACGTTCAAGGTTGCGAATGACTGCGTTGTATGCTGTAGCACAAGCCAATGGCTGTCTAGTTGTGGGTACTGGAAATAAAATCGAAGATTTTGGAATTGGCTTTTTTACTAAGTACGGTGATGGCGGTGTTGATATAAGCCCCATTGCCGATTTAACAAAAACTGAGGTGTTTAAACTGGCAAAAGAAATCGGTGTGATTCCGGAAATTCTCAACGCAAAGCCAACTGACGGCTTATGGGAAGATGGTCGCTCAGATGAAGATCAAATAGGCGCAAGTTATCCAGAATTAGAATGGGCGATGGATTATGAAGGTGAGACAACAAATCTTTCGGTCAGACAGCTAGAGGTTCTAGGCATATACAAGAGATTGAACGCTGTGAATCAGCACAAAATGATACCTATTCCTGTTTGTAACATACCTGTTTCGATGAAAAGTGAATTAAAATGATACGTTCACTATTCTTTATTTATTTTCTATTCTCTTTCTTCTCGATTTTTTCGCAACGATTCAGATGTGGATGCTCGGAACTTACGCGTGAGAATTATACCTCCTCGCGAAATCAATTTGAAAAAATAAGGAGAAATGAATTTTTGAAAAATGCGGGTCTTTCGCGCTACTTTTTTAGTAAGAAAGAATACGATGAAGCCTATGAAAAAGCGACTCTTGCATTGGATTTATGGTCAAAAGAATCCTTTAAGAATAGAAATAAAGCATCGGTGTGCCAATTAGATTCTTTACGCTTGGAAGAAATAAAAAGATTGTCGGCATATTGTGAATTCGAGAAAATGATTGCCTATCCTACAATTGTTGGTTGGAGCAACTTGATTAGTAAATTTAGCTCCACGATAAATTTAGAAGAGGCTTGTTACCATAGAGATAGTCTGATGCTTTCCGCTATAATTGAAACCAAGAAATCTGACAAAGTTCAAGAATTTATTAATCAATTTCCAAATTCATATTTTTTAAATAAGGCACGTGAATTTTATTGTGAATTTCAGTATAATGAGGAAGTTCCATTGGAAACGCTTGAAAATTTGGAATCATTCGTTGAAAAGCACTCAGAAAATTGTAAAATTGACCAAGTTCATTTTTCAATTTATTCGATCTTTCGAAAAACACAGCAGATCAAAGAGCTCGAACGCTACATTTCAAAATATCCGAATCAACCGTGGGTAACACAGGCATGGAGAGCGATTTATGAATTATATGTGGGTGAGTGGGATGAAGAGAAAATCTCATCTTTCAGGAGTTTATATCCAAATTATCCATTCATGGAAGAATTAACTCGCGATTTAGCTTTGTTAAATGAGGAGTTGTATCCTATCGAAAAAGACGGTCTTTATGGGTATATCAATGCAAAAGGTAAAGTGGTAATTCCCTTTTCTTATGAAGATGCAGGATTTTTTAATAATGGAATTGCAGTAGTTCAACAGAATGAAAAATTCGGAGCAATTAACAAAAGAAATCAAGTTATTATTCCCTTTCATTACGAAACCATATATGATTTTGATCAAGATGTTGCCATTGCTGGAGATACTTCATTTTATGGATTGATCTCAAAAACGGGAGAGATTATTGTTTCATTTAAATACACAGAAATTAAAAAAATAAACCCTGTTGTTTTTGTTTTTCAAGATTCAATAGGTTTTGGATTTTTTAATGTGAGAGGAATACCACTTAAAAATGAAGTTTATGAGGAAATTACAGAATTACCAGGTGGTATGTTTAAGTGTAAAGTGAATGCGAAAATTGGAATTTTGAATGCTAAATTAAATGAAATAGTCCCCATGCAATTCGATGAGGTTGAAAAGTTCGACGATACGCTTTTTATTGTGAAGCTGTTGGGAAAATACGGAATTTACAATGCTAATAAAGGTATGCTGGTTCAACCAAATTACGAACGAATAAAGATTTTGGATGCTTCGAAAAGTCTAATGTTAGTTAAGAAATTAAAGGAATTACAAATTTGCAAGTTCAGTGGGGCAAAGCATATTTCCTTGTCCTTCGAATACTCTCAACGACTATTTGATCTAATTTCTTTTTATCAAAACACATCGGTCTTTTCTCAAAAAGGGAAATTTGGTATTTTGGATGGAAATGGAAAAGTTGTATTAAAACCGCAATACGAAGAAATGGGAAAAACAAATTCGTTAACACCATTTAAACTAAATAATCAATGGGGATTTTTAAATCAAACTGCTGTGATAGTTTATCCGATGTATGATGCCTGTTATACGCCAAATAAGCTTGGGTATGTTGTAGAGAAGAATGGTAAACAAGGAGTTATTGATTATAATGGAAAGGAAATTATTTCTTTACAATACAATTCGGTTAAATGGTTGAAAGAAGGATATTATATTCTTGACTTTAATGGCTTATTAGGTTTGGCTAATGAATTTGGCACTATCATTGTCCCTTGTGGCAACAAGTCGATTCAAGCTATGAATAGTGACTTATTTCTCTTGCAAAATTCAAATGAAATGCGTTACTTTATTCCTTCGAAATCGCTATGGATAAAAGCACAAGATGAATAAACTATTCAACAAGCCGGATTATTTTTACCTAGCCATTGCGTTAACATTCACCACGCTTGT
>CAZLVX010000032.1:0-3449 GCA_964562965.1 uncultured Lishizhenia sp. | reverse complement strand
GGGAATAATTGGTATGTGCGGAATCCTGGATATACATGTGGGAAAGGTTCAGGCTTAGTTGTGGTGAATGTGGTCGTTGGAAAGGATGGGAAAGTAATTAGGGCAGCTGTTGATAATACAAGATCGACAGGGAATGCTTGCATGAGAGAACAGGCTCAAAAGTATGCTTTGATTAGTAGGTTTAGTATTTCTTCAACAGCACCTGATAGCCAGTCAGGATATATTCAATACGAATTTGTATCTCAATAGAAAAAAATGATTAAAAAATAATCAATAAAAAGATTAAAAAATAATTTTTTATTCTTAGATTTGTTTTTTAATTTTCGATTATGATAGGTCAAAATCTAAAGGCACTTAGAAAAAGAAAAGGTAAGTCACAAGAAGATGTGGCAAATGCGGTAGGAACAAATCGATCTACATATAGTGGATATGAGAATGGCGTTGCGTCTCCTGGTATTGAAGGCTTATTGGCCTTTAGTGGGTTTTATGATGTGACGGTCGATTCCTTACTAAAAACTGATTTCTCCAGTTTTTCGGAAGCTGATTGGTTGCATTTTGAGGGTTCTTGGAAGAAAGAAGCTAAGGGTTCGTCTCTTCGTGTTCTTACAGCTGTTGTTGATACTCAAAATAGTGAGGTAATCGAGATGATTCCTCAAAAAGCAAGAGCGGGTTACACAACGGGTTATTCTGACATTAGCTTTATCAAAGATTTGCCAATAATGCAACTTCCGTTTTTATCAAAGGATAAAAAATACCGTGCATTTCAAATTGAAGGAGATTCCATGTTGCCAGTTCCTTCTGGATCGTATATTATTGGGGAATTTGTTCAAGATTGGACAATGCTAAAATCAGGAACTGCCTGTATAGTATTAACTAAAAATGATGGTATTGTTTTCAAAGTTGTTTACAATGAACTTCACGAAAACAAAGGATTTTTATTGGTTTCTTCAAATCCCGTATTTGAACCTTATCAAGTGAAGGTGGATGATATTATTGAAATTTGGAAATTTGTAACGCTAATTTCGTCTGAGCTTCCAGAAGTAGGGCTAGAGAGTGAAGATTTAGTGGAAGGAATTAAAAATATTCAAAAGGATGTGAGAGTTATTTTGAATAAATTATCAAAAGCTTGATAAACCTAATATTTTTTGGCTGATTCGGTTTATCTTTGCAAAAAAAAATAATGATTAAAATCACGTTCCCTGATGGCAATGTCCGTTCTTATGAAAATGGAGTAAGTGCCATTGAAATCGCCAAAAGTATTTCAGAAGGATTAGCACGTAATGTTTTGGCAGCAAAAGTTAACGGTATTATTCAAGATGCTATTTTACCAATTGTTGTAGATAGTAATCTTCAGTTACTTACATGGAATGATGCAGAAGGTAAATCTACCATGTGGCACTCTTCTGCTCACATAATGGCGGAGGCTCTAGAGTTTTATTACCCGGGAATAAAATTAGCGATTGGTCCTCCGGTTACAAACGGGTTTTATTACGATATTGATTTTGAAAATTATTCCATAAAGGAAGAAGATTTACCCAAAATAGAAGCAAAAATTCTTGAGTTGTCAAGAGCAAAAAGTCCATTCATTCGAAAACAGGTATCAAAAGCTGAAGCAATAAAATATTTTACTGAAAAGCAGGATCAGTATAAATTAGAATTATTGGAGGATTTAGAAGATGGCTCCATTACTTTTTACACCCAGGGAAACTTTACGGATTTATGTCGTGGACCACATATTCCAGACACTAGTTTTGTTAAAGCAGTAAAACTTACAGCCATTGCGGGTGCCTATTGGCGTGGTGATGAAAAGAATAAACAATTAACACGGATATATGGAATTACATTCCCTAAACAAGCCGAGTTAGCCGAGTATTTGGAGCGATTGGAAGAAGCAAAGAAAAGAGACCATAGAAAATTAGGTAAAGAGTTAGAATTGTTTACTTTTTCTCAAAAGGTTGGACAAGGACTTCCGATGTGGCTACCGAAAGGTGCAGCATTAAGAGAGCGCTTAGAAAACTTTCTTAAAAAAGCACAACGCAAAGCTGGTTATCAGCAAGTGATTACGCCGCATATTGGAAACAAGGAACTTTATGTAACATCTGGTCATTATGAAAAATATGGTGCAGATTCTTTTCAACCAATTCGAACGCCGGATCCAAATGAAGAATTCTATTTAAAACCAATGAATTGCCCTCATCATTGTGAGATTTTCAAATCAAGGCCAAGATCCTATAAAGATTTGCCAGCGCGCTTTGCGGAATTCGGCACTGTTTATCGTTATGAGCAGTCGGGGGAATTACATGGCTTAACGCGAGTTAGAGGATTTACACAAGATGACGCGCATATATTTTGTATGCAGGAGCAGGTTAAAGATGAATTTAAAAACGTCATTGATATTGTATTGTACGTTTTAAAAACATTGAAATTTGAAAACTACAAGGCGCAAATATCTTTAAGAGATCCGGAAAATAAAACAAAATATATCGGTAGCGAGGAAAATTGGCAAAAGGCTGAGCAAGCTATCATTGAAGCAGCTGCTGAAAAAGAATTACCTACGGTTGTTGCATACGGTGAAGCGGCGTTTTATGGTCCAAAACTAGACTTTATGGTGCAAGATGCTTTGGGAAGGGAATGGCAATTGGGTACAATTCAAGTAGATTACAATTTGCCGGAGCGTTTTGAATTAGAATATATTGGTTCAGATAATCAAAAACATCGTCCTGTGATGATTCATAGAGCACCATTTGGTTCAATGGAACGATTTGTTGCTGTTCTTCTCGAGCATTGTGCGGGTGACTTTCCTCTTTGGCTTTCGTCCGAACAATTTACCGTACTTCCAATATCTGAGAAATTCAACGATTACGCCCAAAAAGTTTCAGATTTACTAAATAATTCCGATATTCGCGGTCTTGTTGATGTCCGTAATGAAAAGATAGGCAAGAAAATACGTGATGCAGAGTTATCTAAAATCCCTTTTATGCTGATTGTTGGAGAAAAGGAAGCAGAAGAAAATAAAGTATCGGTAAGAAGAAGAGGCGAAGGCGATTTAGGAATGATGGATATCGATAATTTTGTAGAACGTGTGGTTGAAGCAATTAACGAAGAATTAAAATAACTTTAAAAACTGAATGAGAAAAAACCCAAGACAATTCGTAAAACGGGAAGAAGAAGCGCAGCACAAGATCAATGATAAAATCACTGCTCATGAAGTGAGATTGGTTTTTGACGGTAAAGAACCTGAGGTCATGTCAACTGCGAAAGCAATAGCATTAGCCGAAGAAGAAGAATTGGATTTGGTTGAAATCTCACCAAACGCAAACCCTCCGGTTTGTCGTATCATGGATTATAAAAAATTCCTCTACAATCAAAAACGTAAACAAAAAGAGCTAAAAGCGAAGCAAAGCAAGGTGGTAGTAAAGGAAATTCGTTTTGGTCCCAATACAGACGAC
>CAZLVX010000031.1:0-17713 GCA_964562965.1 uncultured Lishizhenia sp. | reverse complement strand
TGTTGTCTTTATCGAACACCTATTCTGAAGAAGAAATTAGAGAATGGGAGGAGAGAATAAAAAAAACGATTGAGCAGCCCTATCAATTTGTTTGTGAGTTAAAATACGATGGTGTTGCTATCGGATTACGTTATGAAAATGGAAACTTAACAAAAGCGGTAACTCGCGGGGATGGTGTCAAAGGT
This sequence comes from uncultured Lishizhenia sp., assembly GCA_964562965.1. GTDB lineage: Bacteria > Bacteroidota > Bacteroidia > Flavobacteriales_D > Crocinitomicaceae > UBA952. Next base: position 17,528 of record CAZLVX010000031.1, on the reverse strand, counting down.
GAAAACGTTACAGCAAATGTTAGAACAATTAAATCCGTCCCACTTGTATTGAAAGGAGATTTTCCAGCTGAATTCGAAATTCGTGGTGAAATTGTGCTCCCGAAATCAAAGTTTGAAGAGTTGAATAAAGAGCGAGAAGCACAGGGAGAGCCTTTGTTTGCAAATCCCAGAAACACAGCTGCTGGAACATTAAAACTCCAAGATTCTCGTGTCGTTGCAGATCGTGGGTTGACCTCTTATTTATATGGTGTCTATGGCGTATCGGGTCTTTTTAAAGGTCACTTTGAAAGTGTTGTACAAGCCGGTGAATGGGGCTTTCAAGTTCCTACAAAGAAAAATAATTACATTTCACTGGTCACTTCTATTGAAGGTGTATTGGAGTTTATTTCATACTGGAACGAACACCGGCATGCGTTACCATTCGACATAGACGGAGTTGTTGTTAAAGTGAATGAATATGCGATTCAAGATGAATTAGGGTTTACGGCAAAATCTCCAAGATGGGCTATTGCTTATAAATTTAAAGCAGAACAGGTTGAAACCATAGTAGAAAGTATTGATTTTCAAGTAGGAAGAACAGGTGCCATTACGCCGGTGGCCAATTTAAAACCGATATCACTTGGAGGTACTACTGTGAAAAGAGCGTCACTTCACAATGCGGATCAAATAGAAAAACTTGGACTTAGAATAGGGGATACCGTAAAGGTTGAAAAAGGTGGTGAAATAATTCCTAAAATCATTGGGGTTTCCAAAGAAAAGAGAAAAATTGAAGGTGCAGTTTTCTCGTTTATTACAAATTGTCCCGAATGTAATGCTGAATTGGTTCGTCACGATGGCGAGGCGCAACATTATTGTCCAAATGAAAAAGAATGTCCACCTCAAGTTAGAGGAAAAATAGAACATTTTATTTCCAGAAAAGCCATGAATATTGATGGACTAGGAGGTGAAACCATTGAAGCCTTGCTTAAAAATGAGTTGATTTCATCAATATCCGATTTATATCACCTTGATCGTTTAAAATTATTGGAATTAGAACGAATGGCAGAAAAATCTGTGGATAATCTCTTAAAAGCTCTTGAAGATTCTAAGGCAATTCCATATGAACGCGTATTGTTTGCGCTAGGAATTCGTCATGTAGGAGAAACTGTGGCTAAAAAACTTGTAAAACATTTTTCATCTATTGAAAAGTTACAAAATGCCAGCTATGACGAACTTCTAGAAGTAGATGAGGTTGGAGAAAAAATTGCGCAATCAATTCGAGTGTATTTTCAAAAAGAAGAGAATTTAATTCTAGTTGAAGCATTGAAAAAGGCCGATCTTCAATTTTCATCCGTTGAAAAGCAGAATATTTCTAATATCTTAGCAAATAAAATTGTTGTGGTTTCGGGGACATTTCAGTCTTTTTCTCGTGAGGAGTTGAAAGAACTTATCGAACTAAACGGTGGAAAGAATGGTAGTTCTATTTCGAAAAAAACAGATTTTTTAATTGCCGGTGAAAATATGGGACCCGCTAAATTAAAACAAGCTACTGAGTTGAATATCCAACTTTTAAACGAAGATGAATTCATTAAATTGATCAGTCAAAAATGAAAAATATTTGGACCTCTATAAAATCGTTATTAGTTGTTTTCTCTTATGAAGACGACGAGCAACTCAAATTGTTCAGGAAGTCTTTGGATAAAATGCTCAACACAAGCAATGTAGACAGATTAATTATTGTCGTAAATATCCCTAAAGAAGTCGATAAAAATTCTTTGCCACCACATTTTTTAATTTATTATAATTCGCCAAATGACTATAATTTTTGGGGTAAATTGAAAGATGTACAACTTGAAGCGGAACTAGCTCGGGAGTATGACGTACTTCTTTGGTTTGGAGATACTGAACAGAAAATTTACTCACAAATTGAACTGGCAACTATTCAGAGAAGAATTATTATCAATCAAGAAAATCCTACTTTTGACTTAAGTTTAAATGCAGGTTCGGAATCACCTGAGCTTATGTTGAATTTTGTAATTAATACACTAAAAAAAATAACGATAAATGAATAATCCGTTCATAGGTTCTGGTGTGGCATTGGTGACGCCTTTTAAAAATGATTTTTCAATCGATTTTGATGCATTAAAATCACTTGTGCGCTTGCAGATTTCAGGTGGAACAGACTTTCTAGTTGTTCAAGGGACAACCGGAGAATCTCCCGTACTAAGCACAGAGGAAAAGCAAGCCGTACTGCAATGTGTTCTTGAAGAAAACGATGGAAAATTGAAGGTTGTCTATGGAGTAGGAGGAAACAATACGTTTGCTGTTGGGAGTGCTTTAAAACAAGTTCCAAAAGGTGTTGATGGGATACTATCAGTTTCTCCTTATTACAACAAACCTATTCAACGCGGTATTATTGAACATTACAAACATATTTCTACTTGTACTGATCTTCCAATAATATTATACAATGTACCGGGAAGAACAGGTTCTAATGTTCTTCCAGAAACGACGCTAGCTTTAGCAGAAATCCCAAACATTGTGGCCATGAAAGAAGCATCTGGCAATATGGAGCAAATAATGGAAATCATTCGTTTGAGAAAACCAGATTTTGGGGTCTTATCAGGTGATGATGCCTTGACTATGCCTTTAATTGCGGCTGGTGCCGACGGAGTAATTTCAGTTGTAGCAAATGCTTTTCCAGAAAAATTTTCTCGAATGGTACATGCTTCATTAGAAGGTGATTACGATACTGCTAGAAAAGAGCATTACGATTTACTTCCTATAACGAAAATGTTTTTTGAGGAAGGTAATCCTGGAGGTGTAAAAATTGCGCTTAGGGTAAGAGGAATATGTTCTGATGTGTTGAGATTACCTTTAGTATCTGTTTCTAAAGGTTTAATGGAAAGAATTGTTCTAGAGACGAAAAGAATCGTTGAAAAGTAAATGATTAGAAGTTTAGTCCTAGCTTCTTGTTATTTATACTTTACAGCTTGTTCTGATGAAAAGAATCAAAATTTTGGTTCTGATGATGCGTCAAGTGTGTCATCAGCTGAATCAATCAAAACTGAAAACACAGATGCTGGTTTAACCGTTCCAAAAACACCCAGAACTTTTGATTCATTGATTGACGTAAGAGAACTCAACACTTCCATTTTGGTAGATTTGAAATATACGACAGATGATAATTTCATGCACATGCGTTTGTACGATAAAATTGACCGAGCCTATCTTCAAAAGGATGTTGCAATTCGTTTAGCTAAAGTTCAAGATGCATTATCGAAAAAGAAGCCAGGATTTCATTTGCTCATTTATGATGCCTTAAGACCAGTCAGCGTTCAACGAAAAATGTGGGAAGCATTGGATAGTTTGCCGCCGAGTAGGAGAGGTAAGTTTGTTTCAAATCCTGACAAAAGAAGTCTTCATAACATGGGAGCGGCGGTTGATATTACCATTATTGATGATAAAGGAATACCCTTAGATATGGGTGCAGGTTTTGATGATATTCGCGAAATAGCCTATCCATCTCTTGAGGAACAGTTTCTTAAGTCTGGAGAGTTGAGTGCGAAACAATTAGAAAACAGATTATTGTTAAGGAGATTAATGCATACTCAAGGATTTAGGCAATTAGAAACAGAATGGTGGCATTATAATGCATGTTCACGTACCGAGGCGTTAAAAAAATACAAAGTTCTACTCAACGAGTTTTAATAATTAACGAGTACAAGTGCGGTATCGAAAGGAGCAGGTGTAACTTCTTTATGACCATATTGACTTGTTCCGCCATTAATGATCCAATAATCAACAGAAAACAAACTGTTAGCATTATTTAAGCATGTTCTAGAATAATAAGATTGCTCCACTAAATCAATTAATCCTCCAGGGCAACACTCTTCACAAGTTGTATTTTCACTTGTTTTCATGAATCGAAATGTTTCATTCGGAAGTACTGAACTATTTACAAAGCGCATCTCAACCCAAGATTTGGCTTTCGTTCCGTAATTTCTTGTTGTCGTACTCGATGGAGTTAAACTTGAAAAAGGAATATCGTCCGAAATATCAAAATAATTTTCCTTGGAAATTTTTATTACATATTTTTCAGTCTTGTCCCTTGGAAAAGTAAATTCATATTTGCCATCTGAAGAAAGGATTACAGAATCTATTGCTATCATTGAATTAGTACCGATGGGAACTTTGAATAATTTTACCTCTGCTCCTGTTAAGCCTTGTTGAAAAGTTTCATCCGTAATCGTTCCTGCCAATGTAAAAGATGCGATACCTCGTTCACATGAACTAACGGCGCAGCCAACAATAAAAAGCACCATGAAATATAAACTTCGCTTGGTCATGATTTTATATGTCTAAATTTAATCAATTTAGTGAGTGAAAATGAAAAATTGAAAACCTTTCTATCATTTGCAGCAACCCACGTTATGTAAACGGCTATTGGTGTGAAGAATATACTCGCGAGCCACATACCAATGAATGGACTTACAGTTTGAGTTTCTGCAAGATTTTCACCAATACTGATGAGAATAAAATAAATCATAAAAATTATCGCAGCAATTACAACAGGAGCGCCAAATCCTCCTTTTCTTACGATTGCGCCTAGTGGTGCCCCAATAAAAAACAATACCAAAATGGTGTATGTTAAAGAAAATTTACGGTGAAACTCTATCCAATATCTATTTTGTTCAGCTTCAAAAGTTTTTCTAAATTCCAATTGATTTTGGATCATTCGATTGTTACCTCTAAGAAAATTGATAGTGCGATTGAGCGAATTAGATTTTTCCAATTCTGATAAATCTTTAAATCTTTTAACAGGAACTGAAATTTCCTTCATATTTTCAGAATTATTCGCAATAAGCGAATCATCGGTCATTGTTAGATGAGAGCTGATAATGGACTTGGCAATGTTATTAGAAAACTGATCAGTCTTTTGCTGAAGTGAGTCCATTACATCTGCGATTTGAAAAACATTCATCATTTCATGCTTGTCAGAAAAAACTTTTTCATCTGATCTAGCTAGGCTTAATCCGTCCATTCTAATTTTGAAAGTTCCTGTGGAAAATGAAGACACGCGAGAAGGGCGATTTTCTTTTTTATACTGCTTCAGTTCTCCATTTGGAAGAAAAATGGGATTCTGTAAATCCAATTCTTCGAACAATTCACCATTTTTAAGTTGAAAAAATAGAAAGTTATTGTTTTCTGATTTGTAAATTCTAGCCTCTTTAGCTTTTATAGTTCGCACTTGTTCGTTATCGCTGTAATCGTGAATGGTTATTCCATAGTTAACACTGTCGCGCATTTCATCAATTTTGATTGCATATCCTTCAATATCCTTAGTGTAAACTCCTGGGGTTAAAAGTGAACTTATTTTAGTGTTTTGAATATCAAAAATCATCGAATGCCATTTTAAATTGGCAACTGGAATAACATAATTTGCAAAATAAAAGGTAAATAATGCAATACCTATTACTACAAATGTTAAGGGTCTCATGACTCTATACAATGACATTCCACTCGCTTTGAATGCGGTTAATTCGTTGTTTTCAGAAAAATTTCCAAATGTCATAAGAGAAGAGAGCAAAATTGCAAGAGGAAGGGCTAAAGGAACCAAACTTGCTGACACATAGAGTAATAATTCTAAAATAACCATTACGCCCAAACCTTTTCCCATTAAGTCATCGATATACAGCCAAAAGAATTGGAGTATCAATATGAACATAGAGATAAACAAGGTAACCAGAAATGGTCCCGTAAACGAACGTATACTAAAAAAATAAAGGCGTTTCAACTGAAATTATTACGGCAAAAATAGGGTAGATAATCGAGAATTGAATTAAGCACCTAAAATACGACGTAATTTTTCCATTTGTTGATCCCAAAGCATTTCAGCACCACTTATGTCATCAGATTCTGCGAAGTCGGTAATATTGATGATCATTGCATTCGTCATTGGATCAACTTTTGTTGCGATTTCAAAATAGTAATCATCTTCTTCATCCGCTAACCATTTGAATCTAATTCGCTGATTCATTTTATGAAATTGTAATTGAGCATCTTCAGAAGCGCCATCCCATTTAAAGGTGTAAACGTTGTTTTTAACATTAACATCATCCGCAAACCATTCACTCAAACCACTCGGGGTTGCAATTAGATTTTCAAGAACCCCAGGAGTAGTCTTAAATAAATACTCCAATTCAAATTTCTCTTTCATAGCCGACAAATTTAATTTTACATTTGTACCTCTTAAATATAACCATTTTTAATTACAATGTTGCTTCACAAGCGATTAATTCATCAAGGAACTGTTTTTTTTAGGTATCGAGGACAATTACCGATAATAGTCATCCTTTTTTCAGTGTTTTTGATCGTGTTTTTTCCAATTAATCTGACAAAAGAGTTTAAATATGTTTTTTATGCGCTTTCTTTCATGTTCGTTATTTCAGGGCATATTATAAGAGCTTCAACCGTTGGAAACCGTCACAAACATACTTCTGGAAGAAATCGTTCACACCATTATGCTGAAAATTTAAATACAACAGGATGGTATTCCGTGACAAGAAATCCCTTGTATTTTGCAAATTTTTTAATTTGGTTGGGACTTTCGCTATCAACTCAACATGTTGGAGTCGTACTTTTAGTATGTAGTTTTTTTTGGTTTGTTTACCAAAGGATAATTCTTTCAGAAGAGGATTACCTATTGACCAAGTTTGGCGCTTCTTATGAAGATTGGGCCAGCACAACTCCGGTTTTTTTTCCAAGTTTGAAAAAATTTAATAAAAATCCTAATCCCTTATCTTTTAAAACCATTGTTAAAAATGAATACCCAGGTCTTAGCGCCACATTAAGTTGTATGCTAATTATTAATATAGGACAAAGCATTGACAATAATAATGGTTATGTTTTCAGTTATTTAGATTTACTATTTTTAGTCTGTATTCTATTTTTTGCCGGAAGCATGAAATTATTAAAACATAAAACCAGTTTCTTCAATTCTGAAGATTAGACGGCTTTGAATTCGCTTCTTTGTTCTAGTGATCTTGAAAGTGTGAGTTCATCCGCATATTGTAATTCTGTACCTACCGAAACTCCTCTCGATAAGGTCGTTATTAATACAGGAACGTGTTGCAATTTTTTATAAAGGTAGAAATTTGTGGTGTCTCCTTCCATGGTTGGACTCAAGGCGAAAATGATTTCTTTCGGCTGTGTGTTTTCGGCTTTATTCACCAGAGATTGAATAGTTAACTGACCAGGTCCAATGCCATCCATTGGCGAAATTAGGCCTCCTAAAATATGATAGACTCCCTTGTATGTTCCGGTAGCCTCAATGGCCATTACATCGCGAATATCCTCCACAATGCAGATGGTTGAAGTATCTCTTGTAGAATTAGAACATATATCGCAAATTTCATTGTCGGAGATGTTATGGCAATTTTTACAAAAATGAATCTTTGTGTGTAGGTTAAGGATGGATTCTGTAAAATCAGAAATTTCAGTATCGCTTTTTTTTAATAAGAATAACGCCAAACGTAGCGCGGTTCTTCTTCCAACGCCCGGTAAAGAACCTAATTGATTTACGGCATTTTCTAGATTTTTAGATGGAATTTGCACCCTCAAAAATAATCAATAAGTCGCGAATATTGCAGAACGAAATAGCTAACTTTGTTAACAGATGAAAGAACTGAACATTCGAAACAAAAAAGCACGCTTCGAATACCACATTGAAGACGTTTATACCGCAGGGATTCAACTAAGTGGTACAGAAATAAAATCTATACGAAATGGCAAAGCAAGTATCTTGGAGTCATATTGTATTTACTCACTTGGCGAAATCTGGATACGTAATATGCATATCACAGAATACGAAAATGGATCGTTTTACAACCACAAGCCTCGAGCTGACAGGAAATTATTACTAAATAGAAAGGAAATTAATCAGCTAGAAAAATTTCTCAAAACCAAAGGAAATACGATTATTCCGCTAAAACTTTTTTTATCTGATAAAGGTTGGGTAAAAGTTGAAATTGCTTGTGCAGTAGGTAAAAAAATGCATGACAAACGTCAAGATTTAAAAGAAAAAGACGATAAACTAGAAATGGCAAGAGCTATGAAAAGATAACGCTAGTCTTTTATAACAGGATATCCGGGGTATTTTTTCTTATCAAAAACGAATTTACTGTCGTCGATTGCAGGGTTAGAAGAGAACTTTGTAAGTGAATATGTCATAACAGAACCATCCTTGGCTTTCATAATTGCTTTTTTCAAATCGTTGCCCTTAGATATGTATAAAACAATAGTATGGTAATCCGCCTTAGCAGGAACCTTTGGTGTTAAATTGATAATATGAACAGTCTCTCCATTGAGTGAAGATTCTTTATCGTAAGCATTTTTAAATCCCGTTTCCCATATGGTCATTAATTTTTTAGGATTTAAACCTTCATCTCCAGCATTTGCATCTGATTCATAAATTGAACCTTCTTCTTTAACAACCGTCCAAGTTTTTACGCCGTTTGAAATAATTGTATTTTCACCATAGGAGGCGTAATATTTGTTGCCCTTAACCCAACCTTTACCAGTCTCATTTTCATTTTGACCGCTTTTGGAGTTTTTTATATTTGCGCTAAATTCAATGTAAAAGGAACTCATTCCTTTCATTTTAGTCGACAGTTTGTCAAGAATTCCTTGCGACTTTGCATCTTGGGAAAAACCGTAAAACGCAGTAAAAAACAGTATAAGAGAAAAGAGGTATTTCATTTTTATAATTTCTCGACAAATATCACAAATTATGCCAAATAAATTATCCAAATGTTAATAAAAACCTTGTCAATCGATAATAATCAAAGGCCTGTTGTAAATTGTATGCGCATATTGAAATTGTATTAAATATTTTCCAGATTTCACATTTTCAGGAATAACTAGTTGATTTTCATATACTTGTTTTACAAATATTTGTTTTCCTTTAGGATCAAATATTCTTAAAGTGACTGGTTCATTTATGGATGAATTCCAAGTTAAACACGTTCCATTTTTTATTGGATTTGGATAAAGGTGAAGCGACGAAATTTCAATTTCATTGAGTAAAGCTAAATTCCCGATATTGATATTATCTAAATAAAGGACATTTCCGTACCGACCAATATTACGAAACGCAATTTGAAGATTAGATGCGTTTGAATACCCAGCTAAATCAATGGAATCCGTTCGCCATTGAGAAGAATTAGGAGTGAAGTAATCTTGAAAATCCGGTGAAGTTGCCAAATCTGTTCCTCCTTTAAAATAAAGACTTTGATACGTTTGTCCACAATCCGTTGATGCTAAAACTTCCAATGTATCGCTATAACCTGATCCCCATCGCGCATAGGCCACATCAAATTTTAAGTATGAATTGGCAGCAATTATAGAAGGATTAAAATTCATTATCAGATCATCCGAGTTTCCTTGTGAATCGTTGTTGTAGTTGTCGAAAATTGCTGACTTACTAGAATTCCCATAACCACCAGCGGAAGAAGATAGAGACCATTGGGCATCGTTATTTGGATTTGCAATACTCCAACCATTTGGCACAAATGCTCCTTCAAAACTTTCTGAAATAGAGGTGGGTAAACTGAAAAAGTTAACATTGACGTCAATTGTATCTGAATCGCTATTTCCATTTGCGTCCGTAACAGTTAGTATCGCTTGATGGACTCCTGATTGCGAAAAGAAAACAACTGGGTTACGTTGATTCGATGTATTTGGAGTTCCAGTTGGAAAACTCCAATTCCAAGTGGCATTTGAATGATTAAGAAACGAATAATCTTCAAAATAAAACGAGTCAATTTCACAAATCACCTCTTGGGATAATTTATCAACCATAGCTCGGGCAATAGGGTAGGAAGGCTGTTCACTTAAATTACTTTCCCAAATCCCTTTTCCATAGGTAGCTAATCTGACTTTACCATCGCGATAAAATGGTTTAATTATATTTCCACTTGTAAATAGCGGTAATCCACTATTGTCAAGTTGAAATTGACCTTGATTATTTCTGTAATAAACAGCCTGATTTGTAGCAATATATACACCACCATTAGTTCCAGCAATAAAGTTTAGTGCTTGAACGGATTCATTATTAAAAATAGACGATGTCCAGTTTTCCCATGATTGACCTGAATTTGTTGTTTTAAAAACTTTAAATCCATTTGAACCATCTGGATAGGCAATCCATAACTCATTTTCATTTTGAGGATTTAGTGAAAGTAGCATTCTTCTGCTATTTCCTGACGGTTTATTAACTTGAGTCCATGTTAAGCCACCATCATTTGTTTTCCATAATGTTCCATTTGAGCCTGAACTAGGTTGTTGGTTTAAATAAATGACATTAGGATTGCTTGATGAAACCTCAATATACTTTATCTGATTTGCAGTATTGGTTCCAAATGTGTACAACAAATTAAACGAAGCGCCTGCATCAGTTGTTTTCCACAACCCATTATCCTTTCCAATATAAGCTATTGAGTAACAATTCGGATGAAATTCCATTTCACTTGATTCAGCAGCCCAATAACTTTCGTTTGGAGCCATTCCAAATGCTGAATTGGCAATCGGATCATTCAAATTAATTGGAATAATTTTTCCCGCAATGTCTGAAAAATAAGTTTTACGATTATTTCCAGGATTCACATAACCCGAAGGTGCTTCACCACCACCGAGTTCAAGGAAGTTACCAGATCCATAATTTTCATGATAAGCCAAATTTCCATTGTGATACAATCCACCAACAAGGACATCTTCATTCCAGCCGCTACCAAAACCCCAATAGTCGGAACCGTGAACACCAGACATGCGAAATTCATAGTTCGAAGTAAAAAAATCATTAGATCTGTAAACCCCACCATCAGTTGAAATCCAAGCCGTATTTCCCACAATTCGAAAATCTTGCATATCTACATGCATTCCTAATGGACCTCCAACGTAACCAGCAACAGGAATGAATGAACTTCCACCATTTGTAGATTTATACACGTTTAATCCACCAACGAGAATTTCATCCGGATTAGTAGGGGATGCCATTAATGCACAGTTGTAAAATCCTTGATGGTATGTCCATTCTGCCCAACCGATCGCTAAATTCACATGATCTGTCGTGTAAGGACCTCCTGCCGGACCATTTGGCAAAGTCCATGTAGCACCGCCATCATTACTTCGATAAACGCCAATGTAACCAAAATCATTTGCTTTTGCTTCACCAATTAAATAAGCATAAATTCGATTGGGATCAGCAGGAGTTACCGCCAACCTTGCACCACCATCGTTACGCGCTGGATCTGTTGAAGAATACCACCCATTACTTTGAATTGACCAAGTTGTTCCAAAATCGATTGATTTTAAAAACTCACAAATTATGGCCGTTGGGTTATTGCGAACAATGTAGAGAATTGATGCATCGGCTGTATTTGCTTTTATGTCATACGTTTTATTGGAAAACAATTGATTCCAGGTAGTTCCGCCGTCTAGAGAACGATATAAACCTTTATCCGTACAAGCAAATATGAGTTGATCATTTGTCGGATGAATCAGTAATTCATTTACGCCTAAATTTGAGTTTGGTAAAACATTTATCCAAATTTGACCTCCATCTGTCGAGCGAAAAACACCATTATTTCCACCGGCAAAAACGATATCGGGGTTTGAAGGATGAACTTCTACAGCGGTAACTCCGCTTCCAAAATTCTCGTTTTTTGATACAAGCGTCCAGTTTATTCCTTCATCAGAACTTTTATATACTTCGCCAGGCTCGGTTCCGCAGTATAAAATAGTCGGAGTATTCAAGCATTGGTCGACACTGTAAACATTCGTTTGACCAGATCCTTGATTTCCTCCCTCTTGGTAATTTGTTATTGGGCCGACGATACTCCAATTCGATGACTTGGCGTTGTTTTGTTTTTTACGATATGCTTGTTCGCTACTTTGAAGATCGGCTTGAGTTGGTTCGTGTATATATCCTAGAGCGTCGGTATAAGGTAAATATTTTCTGCGCCAACGTTTATAGTATTGGGTATGAAAAGACTTCTCAAAAGGATTGTTTCGGTAATATTCTTTATACAATTGGTCAACCTCGAATACAGAAGGGTTATCAGCGTACATTTTTTTGGCCCAAAGTGGCAAAGTACTGACTTCGGAGGGTGATGGCTTTTGTAGATTTTGACTTAAAGTGTAATTTAATATAAATAAATTTATAATACTGAATATCAATAATTTCATTTTTTCCATTTAAAATAGTTTTTTTGTTGAATAGGTCTGTTTTTTTCGATTTCTATTAATGGTTCACAGGGCAGGAGGGAGGTGCGACATTCCTGAGGTAAGGATTGGTAGAGTTTTGTTCCTTCTGTTTTCCAAGCAATCATTTCATCTGAAACCTCTTTTACAACTTTAGCTGGATTACCCACTACTAAACTTCTTGCTGGGATAACTGAGTTTGCTGAAACAAAGCTTAGTGCTCCAATAATTGATTCATCTCCAATTTCAACATCATCCATTATTACTGAATTCATGCCGATTAAACAGTTTTTCCCTAGAGTTGCACCATGAATTACAGCGCCATGCCCAACATGAGCACCGGCTTTTAGATACACTGTTGTTCCCGGAAACATGTGAAGAGTGCATGACTCTTGTACGTTGCAACCATCTTCAATTATTATTTGACCCCAATCGCCGCGAATTGTAGCATGTGGGCCAATATAAACGTTTTCTCCAATAATGACATTGCCGGTAACATTTGCCTGTGGGTGAACAAAACTACTGGGTTTTACAACTGGAATAAATCCATTAAACGAATAAATTGCCATGTATTATGTTAAATAGAATTTAGAATAAAAATTAACTTTACTAATTTAGGAATAAATTAAAGAGCATGAAAAACTTGATCATATTATTTGCTTTAGGCATAAGTACAGTAAGCATTTCCCAGAAAACCATAAAAAATGAAGAGTTTAATAAACTTAGAGTAAGGTCAGACGCTCAAGTTTTGGATATCAGAACTTCTAAAGAGGTTCAAGAAGGTAAAATTCCGAATTCTATAAACATAGATTTTTTCGCAAAAGATTTTATAAATCAATGTGAGTCAAAATTTGATAAAAAGAAACCCTTGTTAGTTTATTGTGCTGCCGGCGGACGAAGTAGCAAGGCTATTAAAAATCTTAGTAAAGCTGGATTTAAAAAAGTTTATGACTTGGAAGGAGGTTTTGATGATTGGAGGCTAATAAACTTGGAGTAGAGTCAGAATAGTTCGCGTTAGTCATTTATTTCAATTGATCTTATTGAAAACAAACTTATTCTTTTCTATTTAACATAATATTAATTATAATACAAATTGATATTCCAATAGAATGAACAATTCGGCAAATTCGTTTTTATATTTGTGTTTATGCATTGTTCAGACAAACAATCTCAGTTAGATTTAAATCTCGATATCATTTTAGAATGGTCGGCTGAATATGCACATCAACCAACGGCCAAAAAGAAACTAGTTCAACTTTCTCCGAGTAATCGTTTTGCAGAAATTGACGAGGCTTTGCAAAAGGTGAACGAATGGAAAGAATTACGCATAGCTGGAGATCCAATTCCAGCGTTAGAATTTGAAGAGCTTCATCAAGAAATTAAATTACTTGGAATTCAAGATGCCATTATTTCGCGAGAAGGATTTTGGAGAATTCTACTGGCTTCTCAAACTGTCAATGCATTTCTTTTATTCATTGAAAAAAGAAATGAGCGATCGCCTGGACTCGCCATTATACTTAATAAAGTCTATTTCACTGAAGAACTAATTAATGAATTAAATAAAGTATTTGATAAAGATGGTTCTATAAAGGATAATGCTTCAGATGAATTATTTCAGATAAGACTTAAAATTAAACAATTGAGAGCGCAAATCAATCGGAATTTTGAAAAGGAAATGCGCAAATTAATTAAAGATAAATTGCTCGGAGAAACGTATGAAACTTTTGTAAACAACCGAAGAGTTCTCTTAGTACAATCTGCTTATAAAAGAAAAGTATCCGGTGCAATTCATGGAACCAGTAAAACTGGGAACCTATCGTATATAGAGCCCTATCAAAACGTAGCGCTGAACAATGAATTAGACCATCTTATTGACGATGAGCAAAAAGAAATATTACGCATATTAAAAAGGTTAACCCGCTTTATTTCAAGTTATAAACCTTTGATTATTGCTTATAACCAAACATTAATTTCCTTAGATTTCATTCAAGCAAAAGCACGCCTAGCACTTGAAATGCAAGCCTCACTCCCATTGATTAACAAATCTCCGCGAATGAATTTAGTGGATGCCTTCCACCCTCTTTTGCGCAGAACTAATTCAAACCTCGGTAAACCTACTATTCCACAACATATTTTCTTGAATGAAAAACAAAAAATGGTGGTGATATCTGGTCCAAATGCAGGTGGAAAAAGTCTTACTTTGAAAACGGTCGGCTTACTTCAAATGATGCTTCAATGTGGTTTTCTTGTTCCTGTCGATCCTAGAAGTGAAATGTGTTATTTTCAGCAAATTTTATCTGATATTGGCGATAACCAATCAATTGATAACGAATTAAGTACGTATTCTTACCGATTAAAAAGAATGAAGTATTTCCTTAAGGTGTCAAATACAAGAACCTTGTTGTTATTAGACGAATTTGGCTCTGGATCTGACCCGGAATTAGGCGGCGTTTTGGCAGAAGTTTTTCTTGAAGAACTTTATTCGAAGAAATCATTTGCTGTAATTACTACTCATTATTCAACCATTAAATCAAAAGCAGAACAGTTGAAATTTGCGATAAATGGCTGTATGTTGTTCGATATGGATACCTTGTCCCCTCTTTATAAGCTTGAAATTGGTCAACCAGGAAGTTCTTTTACGTTCGAAGTTGCTCTTTTAAATGGTTTTGAAAATGAACTAATTAATCGGGCTAAATTAAAGCTAGATCCGAAGAAAATTAAAATGGATGCTCTGTTACATGACATTCAAAAAGAAAAGAACTATCTAGAACGTCTGATTAAAGAGCACGAATTAGCACAAAAGGAAGCATTTGCCTCCAAAGAATACCACGATGAAAAGTCTTCAAAGTTAAATGCTAAATTAAGTTCACAAAACCAATTGGTTGAGCAATACAACAAGGAAATCCAAGCTGGAAAAAAGATGTTATCCTTTATTGATCGTTTTAATGTTAAATCCAGAAAGAAGAATTGTAATGAGAATCTTTACGCTGAAATAAAAAATTACCTCACGTTAGAGAAATCAAAGAAATCGATAAAGGAAACAACATCAAAAAAGCTAGATTCGACAGTAAAGAAGAAATCAATAGTGGCTCAAGAAAAAAAGTCTATAGATTTTGAACAGGATAAAATAAAGACTGGGTCTTTGGTTCAATTAATCTCATCGAAACGAAATGGAACTGTAGAATCGATAAAAGGAAACAAAGTCACTGTAATCTTCGGTAATGCGCGAATGAAAGTTTCTTTAGAAAATCTCAAGTTTCTGAGTTGATTAAATTCATGTTAATTATTGAAAAATCATAAATAATCAGCTTTAAAAGCGTACTTTTGCGCCATTATTTTAATTGACATATGAGTACAGCGTTAGGAAATCACATTTTGGTGGAATTTATGAATTGTGAACCCCATATCATGAATGATGTGGCGGCGATTGAAAGAGATATGGTGGGGGCAGCTCAAAAAGCAGGTGCCACCGTGATCAATTCTACCTTTCATCATTTTTCTCCCTATGGAGTATCGGGTGTTGTGGTGATTCAAGAAAGTCATTTAGCTATTCACACCTGGCCGGAATATGGTTACGCTGCGGTTGACTTGTTCACCTGTGGGGAAATGAACGCTTGGATATCTTTCGATCACCTTAAAGAGTGTTTTGGTGCTAAATCATATTCAGCACTTGAAATGAAAAGAGGTTCTGTGAATTTATTGACAAGAAACGATTTTGATATCAGTACCATGCGTCAAAAAGCTGCAGAATGGCGAAATCCGGAGTTTTTTACAAGAAATGTTTGGTTTACGGACAAAGACGATGATCAGGCCTTATCTTTGAGGTTTACAGGTGATGTTTTTTATGATGTTCAAAGTCCATTTCAGCGCGTACGTATATTAGAGTCGTATAAGTACGGTAAAATGTTGGCATTAGACGACATGGTAATGACCACAGAGAAAGATGAATTTCATTACCACGAAATGATCTCCCACCCTGCCCTATTTTCGTTGAATAATCCTAAAAACGTACTGGTAATTGGTGGTGGTGATGGTGGTACTATTCGAGAAATACTCCGTCACGATTCTATAGAATCAGTAACCATGGTAGAAATTGATGGTCATGTTATTGAGGCGTGTAAAGAATTTTTACCAACGATAGCTTCATCATTCAATCATCCTAAACTAAAATTAATAGTTGACGATGGTATTGCATTCATAAAAAATGCTCAAGCGAAAAGTTATGATTTAATCATCGTAGATGGATCGGATCCTGTGGGGCCAGCGGAAGGATTATTTTCAGTAGAATTTTATACCAATTGCTATAATGCTCTGAAAGACAACGGGATTTTAGTAGCACAAGGGGAATCTCCAAAATTCAATGAGAAAGCCTTCTCGGAACTGAATAAAACATTGCAACAGATTTTCGGGAAGAACAATGCTCCTGTATCTCTATTTTTTGTTCCAACCTACCCTACCGGTATGTGGAGTTTTCAATATGGATTGAAAGGAAATGTTGACGTAAGAAAACTTCAAGATGCGACGCGCGTTGCTTCATTTGTCGAGAGTCAAGGTCTTCGCTATTATAACGAGGACATACATGAGGCGACTTTTGCAACTCCTAATTTTGTGAAACAGTTAATAAAATAATATGAATATCAACACACATAAGGTTGTTTCTTTGAAATATACCTTGACAAATCACCAAACAGGTGAACACATTGAAGAAACAAACGAAAGTAACCCCTTAGTCTTTTTATTTGGTGTTGGTAGTTTGCTTCCTGAATTCGAAGAAAATTTAGAAAATAAGACAAAAGGAGATACATTTTCATTTTCAATTGCAGCTGCTCAAGCATATGGTGAGCACGATGTCGCACATGTTGCCATGCTTCCTTCGAATATTTTTCACGATGAAAACGGAAATTTCGATGAGGCCATGTTTCAAATTGGAAGTGTTGTTCCGATGAGTGATAGTGACGGGAATCATCTTCGTGGAACTATACTAGAGATTAGCGATGAAACGGTGAAAATGGACTTCAATCATCCGTTAGCAGGTACCGACTTACATTTTAAAGGGGAAATTCTCGATGTGAGAGAAGCTACAGCTGATGAAATCGACCACGGACATGTACACGGAGAGCACGGTCACCAGCATTAATTTTTGTTTTTCTTGTTTTTTTGATAGTTAAGCGTTTTTTTAGTAATTTTCGCTTCAAATCAATCATCATGGCTACTATATTCGAAACGCGGTTAATCGGAAATATAGGCAAAGACGCTGTCATTAAAACTATGGACAGAAGCATCTTGGC
>CAZLVX010000030.1:0-18151 GCA_964562965.1 uncultured Lishizhenia sp. | reverse complement strand
GAAAAATTACTTTTCCGTTGATGAGGCCAACCAACTATTTTCTCCTATTCAAAATGCGAAACCGTTAAATCTTCTTGATGGCAAACCAAATGTGGTGGTAATAATTTTTGAAAGTTTTGGTTCCATGTATGTGGGTCCTGAAAATAAGGAAAGTTACACGCCTTTCTTAGATTCGATTCTTTCTAAAGGAATGTATTTTAATTACGGAATTTCTAATTCGAAAACTTCCATGGATGCACTTCCAGCTGTCGTGTCCTCTATCCCTTCATGGATGAACGAGTCTTTTATTTTGTCATCCTACAGTATGAATCAATTTGAAGGCATACCAAAAATTTTAGCAAGGGAAGGATATAGTTCTGCATTTTTTCACGGTGCCAACAATGGATCAATGCGTTTTGACGCATTTTCAAAAGCTGCAGGTTATTCCAATTACTTTGGAAGGAATGAATACAACAATGAAGCTCATTTTGACGGAAATTGGGGAATTTCAGATCATTACTTTATGAGTTGGAGCATTGACAGAATGAACGAGTTAAAATCGCCATTTGTTGCCTCTATTTTTACCATTTCGTCTCATCATCCCTTTATTGTCCCCGAAGGATACAAAGAAAAAGTTAAAGAAGGTCCAGATCCTATTTGTCGGACGTTATCATATGTCGATTTGGCATTCAAAGAATTTTGGGATAAAGTTTCAAAACAAGACTGGTTTTCCAATACCCTTTTTGTGTTCGTAGCAGATCATGTTGGACCTACTCAACGTTCGGATAGAACTACAATGGAATGGTCGCATAGGATACCTATTGGTTTTTATCATGCCTCTGGAAAGCTTCCAAAAGTTCCGGTGAATCATGCTTTTCAGCAACTTGATATTTTACCGACCATTTTGGATTTGGTGAATTCGAATCAATCTTATTTTGCAATGGGAACATCCTATTTTCAACAGAAAAATATTCCAAATATCGTGTATGATCAAGAAAATCTAATTCATTTTCGCGCTGGAAAAGCTCCTATTGTATGGAATGAATCTATGACTGATGTTTCAAATGAAAATTATGAAATAGTTGAGAAAATGAAAGCTGTTTATCAACAATATACACATCACTTGATAGATAATAGGATGCTTCCTAAGTAATTTTCATTTTTATCCGCCACTCGTTAGGATAGAGATTGTTGAACCGATTTCCAAGATGATTTATAAATCCTAGGGTTATTTTTCCGTAAAGTATTTCTTTAAAACCTGGGGTGGACGCCAATTCAAATGTTTCACCTTTAAGGTATTTAAGTGCTAAATCTTTCGTCAACGTTAGCTGTTCAAAATTTGTTTCTATAAAGGGAGAAAGTGCCAATTCTATTTGAGGAACTTGTTTTTTTCCAAATTGTTGTGAAATTAATGTTCCGGTTTTTAGGACAAAAAGATTTTCTTTCAGTAGAGTAGAGACATGCTGCGTTAATGGATGGCAAGCGTAAATGAAATTTTCATTTTGATAGTATTTTATTTCTGTTTTACTTTTTTTGATAAAGTTCGGAGCGGCAATAGTAGAATTCGTTGAAATTTTCAGTTTATCCATTTCAGAATGACCTTTCTTTTTCAAAACTGCACAATAAAACCCTTCACTTTCCGTAAATCCTGGAAAAAAGTATTGACCAATTCCTTCTTTGTCTTGCAACATTCCATCGTATTGAGGCATTTTACAAACCTCTAAATCAAATTTGTTAATGAAGTCTATCAACAGTTCTTCATTTTCAGCTGGATTAAAGGTGCAAGTGGAATAAACCAAATATCCTGCTTCGTTTAGGGAAGGCAATAAATTTTCCAATATTTCTTTTTGCCTTGTTACACAAATGTTGCAATTCGCGATTGACCATTCTCCTCTTGCTTTATGATCTTTTCTGAACATTCCTTCTCCTGAACACGGTGCGTCGATAACGATAAGATCAAATTTTATTCTTGATTTTCGAAAGGATTTAGTATCGTTTGAAGTAATGATTTGATTGCAATATCCCCATTTAGTTGTGGTTTCCATTAATACTGATGCGCGCGATTTTATAATCTCATTGCTAATTAAAACACCTTCATTATTCAATTTCTCCGCTAGAATGGAAGTTTTTCCCCCTGGAGCAGCACATGCGTCTAATACAATTGGGTCCTCTTTTAGCACTATATTTTCTAAAATTGTGCCGAGGTACATTGATCCGGCCTCTTGCGGATAGTAGGCGCCACCGTGAAAGTTGGGATCTAGCGTAAATGTCGGCCGCTCCGTTAAATAAACACCGTTTTTTGCCCAATGAATCTTTGATTTGAATGAAAAGTCTTCCATTTCTTTTTCAGGATGTAAGCGAATTGAAATAGGCGGAGCTGAATTCAACGAATCCATAAGAGATTCGGCAAACGGATAATTTAAGCTAATTCTTTTTGTAAATTCTTCAGGAAAGGTGAGTTGAGTTTTATTCATTCTTGAATCGTGATTTTTATTATTTCCTTGATTTCATTTGTAGCGATTTTTCTGCGGTCAACACACAAGCCATAACACCATAAAATATGATCATCGTCAACAATTATTGGAATATTATTTTTGTCAGTATTAGAAATTTTTGCGTCGGTAAAAACATCTGAGATTAATTTACTCCCTTTTACGCCGATTGGTGAAATGCGATCTCCTTGCTTCCAATAACGAATGGAAATATTTCCTTTTATTCTATTTTTATCAACGAATATAGTTTTCTTGTCGAATTTTTCGGGTAAGGAAATTACCTCTTCAATAGTTAAAATTGGAAAGTTTAAAGTTGCATTCCATTGAACCAATGCGATGTGATTTCTTTCTTTAAGAAAGTAATGCGTGGTGTTTATTTCAAATTGCGCTCCTGTTTGAGCGCTTAGAAAAATACGAAAAGATTCCAACTGACTACCCTTCAAGCCAAATTTCTTCATGAATAAAAGAAGTTTTTCGTCTGTAAATGAGTTTAGTTTTTCTAAAGGGAAATGAGTGGTGTGATTTTGATTAAATACATCTAATTCGGCCAAGTCAGTAACTTCGGCTTGCTTGAATTTTTCCTGAATTAGTAATATGGATTTTTCGATATTCGGATGACACTTAGAAAGAAAGGGCATTAGCTCGTTTCTAATAGAATTTCGCAAATACACTGATTTAGCGTTGCTGCTATCTTCTCGCCAAACAATATTTCGCTCTTTTAAATAAGAAGTGATGATATCAGGGTGAAAAGTAAGCATGGGACGAATAATATTTCCTTTCCTTATTGACATGCCTTTGAGACCGCTTCTTCCAGAATTACGAAAAAGGTGTATCCAAAAATTTTCTATTTGATCTGATTGTTGATGCCCAACGAGAATAATTGAATTTTTGATTTTTGCTCGTTCTTTTTCAAAAAATAAATAGCGAATATTACGTGCTAGTTGCTGAAGATTTCCAGTTGAAAAATCAAGGTTATTTTCTTTTACATCAAAGATTTTTAATGGAACATCTATAGATTTTGCAAAACGCTCAATCCAACGCTGATCCTCATTACTCTCATCTCCTCTTAAATGATAATTCACATGTAACAAGGTTATGGGATAGCCAAGAGAATGAACAATGTGCGCCAAAGCAACAGAATCTTTTCCCGCAGAAATAGCAATAAAATAATGTGCAGCGCCAATATCTTTTAGTTGGTTATTAATACCTTCAACTAGCAATGACATTTCTTATTTTTTCAATTTTAACCATGCATTCTTCGAATTCTTTTTCGGCATCTGAAGAAATTGTAATTGCACTGCCAACACCACAACTCAAACGTTTATTTTCTTTGTTGTAAATCAAACTTCGAATGATTACATTAAAATCAAAATCTCCTTTTGGATCGATATAACCTATTGAACCGGAATAAAGCCCTCTATTAAAATCTTCAAACTCATCGATAAGCTCCAACGCTCGCTTTTTAGGTGCTCCTGTCATCGATCCCATCGGGAATAAAGCCTCAAGAATTTCTGTAAATTTTGAAGTTTTCAATTCACAAGAAATAGTAGAAATCATTTGGTGAATTGCAGGGAAGCTATAAATTTCGCAAAGTTCATCGACATGCACAGATCCTTTTGTTGCAATTTTTGATAAATCATTTCGGACTAAATCCACAATCATTATGTTTTCTGATTTTTCTTTTGGGTCATTTCTAAGCGAATCCACAAGTTCCTGATCTTCTCTTTCATCCTTTCCTCTTCTTGCTGTTCCTTTAATCGGTTGTGATAACAAATGAGTTCCTTTTTTTTGAATAAATCGCTCCGGACTCGTGCAAAAAAGTAAGTGTTCATTGAGTTGTAGGTATGAAGAAAAAGGTGATTTAGTTAATTGATTTAATTTAAAGTAAAGGTCCAAAGGATTTGAAATTTCAACATTTTCCGCGAAAAATTCTTGACAATAATTCATTTCATAAATATCTCCACGTTGCAAATGAGCTTTAATTTTTGAAATGTTAACTAAATAATTTTCTTTTGAAGTTCTGGCTTTGAGTTCAATCGAATGCGTATGATAATTTTCATTAGTTTCCATTTCTATAAGCCAATCTAAAAATTCAATGGATTCACTAGACTTATTGCCTCTCAAAAATTCATGTCCTTCAGATGATAATTTCACGACATTTTTCGGAGCCCAAAGAGAAATCAATGGAAATTTTTGTTGGTCTGCATGACGAGATGATAATCCAAGCAAAGGGTTTTTAAGATCGAAAGACAAGGCTGTGAAAACGTAATTTTCGGAATTATTTGATAAGAATTGTTCGATTTCGTTTCGATCAAAACGTGAACTTTGGTAAAAGTCCTCACATTCAAAACCGATAATACGTTTGCCGTTGTTGCTGTTGAAAATACAAATGGGAATATCCTCGTATTTCATTTTTTTTCGTCCGTTAATTTTAAGTAAAAATAACAAGAATAAAACCATTTTAGTCATCAGTTGTTCTTAGTTTTGTATCGAAATATGAAAATAAAAACTTTAATTATTGTCCTTTTTCTTGCTGGAGGATTAATGTCACAATCTAAATTTACGATAAGTGGTTATGTAACAGAAGCTAAGAGTGGTGAGGCAATGATTGGAGCAAAAGTTGTCATTCCTTCTTTGAATCAGGGCGCTGCAACTAATAATTATGGGTTTTACTCCCTAACGGTTCCTTCAGGGAAATACCAAGTGGAGTTCCGAACAGGAATATATTCAACCGAAATTAAAGACATCGAACTGACAAAAGACGTGAAATTAAACGTTGAAGTTGGAACAAAAAATCTTAACGAAATTAAACTAAGCGGTAAAAAAGGAGAGAATGTAAATTCGACTCAAATGGGTCAAGTAGCGCTTGAAATGGAAACCATTAAAACCTTACCTGCTTTTATGGGCGAAGTAGATGTTATTAAGACAATTCAATTACTTCCGGGTGTTTCCTCGGTGTCAGAAGGTGGGCAAGGATTCTATGTGCGAGGCGGAGGTCCAGATCAAAATTTAGTGCTCCTGGATGAAGCGGTGGTTTACAATGCCGCGCATTTATTTGGTTTTTTCTCTGTTTTCAATGCCGATGCTGTTAAAGGTGTCAACCTAATTAAAGGTGGTATGCCCGCCAATTTTGGCGGTAGAATGTCTTCGGTATTAGAAGTCAATATGAACGAAGGAAATTACAAAAGATTGAAAGTTACCGGTGGTATCGGTGCAATTTCGTCAAGATTGACAGTAGAAGGTCCAATTAAAAAAGATAAAGGTTCATTCATTATATCTGGAAGAAGAACGTACATTGACATTCTATTGAAAGCTGCCATTCCTGACTCATCTCCTTTTTCTGGGAGTGGCTATTATTTCTACGATTTCAACTTTAAGGCAAACTATAAATTAGGAGATAAAGATCGACTTTACCTAAGTGGATATTATGGAAAGGATGTATTCACGTTTGGTTCGCGCGAGGATGATTTTACTGTCAACATGCCTTGGGGTAATGGAATTGCAGCCCTGCGTTGGAATCACTTGTTTACAAATAAATTGTTCATGAATGTCACCGGGACCTTTACAGATTATAATTTCGAGTTTGGTTCTGCACAAGATCAATTTCAATTCAGTTTACTTTCTGGTGTTAGAGATGTAGGTGGCAAAGTTGATTTCTCTTATTTTCCAAATTCAAAGCATCGCGTGAAGTGGGGGGGAGATTACACTTTTCACACCTTTACACCTACAAGTATTTCTGCTCAATCGGATAGCGTGGTTTTTGATACAGGTCTGGCACAGAAACTTAAATCGCATGAAGCAGCTGCCTATGTTTTGGATGAGTTTGATATTTCTGATGCACTCAGGGTAAATGTAGGACTACGCTATAGTGCTTATGCATTTACAGGTCCTTTTACTAGGTACATCAAAGGAGATATTGGAACTCCTGATACAACAATTGTGTATGGTAGAGGAGATATCATTAAATTTTATAACGGATTAGAGCCAAGAATTTCTTTACGGTATTTATTGCCTGATAAAAGTTCGATTAAGGCCGGATATGCCTATAATTATCAATACGTGCATTTAACGTCTTTAAGTGCAGTTTCACTACCTACGGATGTTTGGTTTCCAACTACAGATTTGGCAAAACCTCAGAAAGGATATCAGGTTTCGTTAGGATATTTTAGAAATTTTGATGACGATAAATGGGAAACAAGCGTTGAAGTTTATTATAAAGGATTGAATAACCTAATTGAATACAAAGAAGGTGCATTGCCGGGCGATAATGTGAACGATAATACGGATAACCTTTTGGTATATGGAATTGGTTGGGCATATGGTGTTGAATTTTTTGTTAAACGTTCTTTTGGCAAGTTTACAGGTTGGGTTGGTTACACGTGGGCAAAAACGATGCGCAAATTTGAAGATTTAAACGAAGGGAATCCCTTCCCTGCAAAATATGACCGCCGTCATGACCTTAGTGTGGTTGCTACCTATAAGTTGAACGATCGATGGACTTTCGGATCTTCCTTCATATATGCCACCGGAAACACCTTGACTTTGCCGTCGTCATGGTATGTCCAAGAGCAAAATTTATTGTTCAATTATGGTGCACGTAACTCCACTCGCATGCCGGCTTATCACCGATTGGATTTGTCAGCTACTTGGTATGATAAAGCTGAAAAAACCATGGTTGACCCGAGAACCGGAACGGAGGTGAAAGTTAAAAAACGCTTCAGACATAATTGGGCTTTTTCAGTATACAACGTCTACAATAGAGCCAATCCTTTTTTCTTGTATGTTGATAATGATGGAGATTTCCTTAACGGGGATTTTAAAATATCGGTTAAACAGGTAACGTTATTTCCCGTAATCCCAAGTGTAACATGGAATTTTGAATTTTAATGAAAAAGATAAAAATATATTCGCTAATGGGATTGATGTTATCAGTCTTTCTTTTTTCATGTACGAAGGAAGTGGAAATTGATATTCCAGGATACAAAGAGCAGTTAGTCGTGGATGGTTTTATTGAAACAGATTTGCCAGCGATTGTGTTGCTAAGTAAAACAAATGATATTTATGCAGGAACTAATATTCAGAATTACATAGATGGTTTTGTATCTGGAGCAACTGTAATTGTTTCGAATGGTACGGTTACCGATACCTTGCTAGAAGTGTGCACGGATAATTTACCTCCAGGAACAGAAGAAACAGTTGCCGCTTTTTTTGGTTTGCCAGTTGAACAGATTGTAAACCTTCATTTATGTTTTTATGTTTCCGATCAGCTAGTTGGTGAAGTTGGTAAGACATATAACCTAACCATTCAAAATGAAGGAAAAACTTACACATCCCAAACGAGCATAATGCCACCAAAATACTTGGACAGTTTATTTTGGAAAGAAGAAGCTGATGTACCAGGTTATGGTTTTTCATGGGCTAGACTCACCGATCCACCTGCAACTGGAAATGCCTATCGTTGGGAGGTAAAATATGCATCTCAGGTTCCATTCTCTAAACCTTTCGGTCCATTTACTGATGATCGATTTTATAATGGCTTGACATTCGAATTTGCGTACGAAAATCCAATGAGTTTTAGTGATCCAACAGTAACACCTGAAGCACGCGGGTATTATAAGCAAGGTGATACAATAGTTGTGAAATTTTCTACATTGGGACAGAAAGAATTTCAATTTTACGATAAAAAATACAATCAAATTTATAGTGGTGGCAACCCATTTGCTACGCCAGTAAATATACCATCTAATATTATCGGTGGTGCTCTTGGAATTTGGGCTGGATTTTCTCCAACCTATGACACATTAATTTGTCAATAAAGGATTTTTAACTTTTTTGGAAGTTATTCTTCCGTTTTTTTATGACTAAGCGTCTACTTTTACTTCTGTAGACGATTTCTACAACCTCAGGATCGAAGCTTTCTATTTCTTCAAAATCTACTCGAATATTTCTTTTTTTAGGATAAAAATGAGCAGTCCAGGAAATATTAGAAAACAGAGATGAATCAATTGAATTCAATGAATTAATACGTTTCATTTCAGTGATATTGTAATAATCATATGGTGTTATAGTTGGTAATATTTGATCGGTAGAAAGAAACTCATAGAAAGTTGATTTTTCTTTAAAAAAGTACAAATTTGAACTACAAACTGGTCCGCATGTGGTAAGCGAAACGCCAACTAAATTTTCTTTTTTATTAATCGGCCATTTTTTAAGTTCCCAGGTGCCTTCGAATAAGCCAGTTAGAAGTATGTAACTAGCGCTTATTTTTTCAATTCTGAACGAATGATAATTTACGTCGTGAAGGGTGGATACAAATTGTTGATAGACTTTTGAGCGGTGTTCTTGTGAAGCAGGACACACACTATCCGGTAAATTCATAAAAGTTTGAATTATCGATTGGGCTTTGGAAATAAGACTGCTGAACATGAGCAAGAAAAAAAATAGCTGTTTCATCTCCTAGGTTAGCCTTTCAATCAATTCATTGTATTCGCTGTACTCGTTTACTAAATCTTCCTTCGCGAATAATTCAAATGTGGAAAAATCAAAGCCGGGTGATACAGCACACGAAACAAGTGCATAGCCATCGGTGACTTCAATTTCACTTCCAAAAATTGTATTTCCTTTTACCATTGCATAAGGTCTTTGGTTTTTTGTTATATCAAGACCAAGTTTTATGGTCGTTAATTTACCATTTTCTAGTAGGTGTATACTCAAAGGGCTACCCTCATGAAAATACCAATGTTCATCACTTTGAATACGATGGAAGTGCGACGGTGAATCTGATGTTAATAAAAAATAGATGGAGGTCATCAACGAAAGATCATTATTTGTTTTTTCTGTTGAACGGTAGGTCTCTTTATAATAACCACCCTCTGGATGAGGATGTAATTGTAGTGATTCAACTAATTCTTTAACGCGCGCATTCATTTAATCAATTGGATTTATTAAAGGTTGACGACCGGCATTTTTAATTTTAGGCAAGTAATAGCGAAGATCAACAGATAAAAATGCGCCACTTGCTTGGGTAAAATCATTTGCCTTGAGCTGTGTCCCGTAAAAATATAAACCGTTGTATTCGAAAAGCGCTGAAAGTGGAATTTTCGCAGAGGCCCCTAGGTAATAAAAACCTATTTTATTAGTCCTAAATTCAAAACCGGCTTGAGCGTTAATTTCTGCGCCAAATTTCCATCTAGCATATCCGTAATGCACAAAATTACTTTTCCCATCCGTGTAATTATTTACGCGCACGCTCGTTGGTTTGTAAAAAATAGAAGCGCCAAGACCTGCAGAGCCAAATATTGATTTGGTCATTTTGACAAAAACCAATCCTTGAAATGGAAACTCATAATTGATAAATGTCATGGTATTTTCGAGTGAAATAGAAGAATCTGGGACCTCCATTTGAACATATAGATGACGTTGTGTATAGTTTATTCCGCCTTCTATGCTAAATCCTTTTTCAAAATCTCGTCTGATCATTCCTCCAAAGGAATATCCAGGAAGAAATTTTGATGTGGAACGATACATAGAATCTGCAAGAGACATTGGGGAGTTACTTCCAAAACCAGGTACAATGAGACGCATTTGCATGCCGTAAAAGAGAGGCAAGTCTTCATTGAATTCTTCCCTATATTCTCTTTGACCAAAGCAAGGGTAAATTACGAAAAAACAAAAAACAACTAAATATTTCAATTTAATCAATTATCCAATGCGTATTATATTCAAGCGGTTTTCTATGTAACGTTTCCGGCCATGAATCTGAGGGGTAACCAATATAAAATAATCCTAAACATTTGTCTTTCTTTTCTAAACTAAGAAATTCATTCATTTTTTCATGATAAATTAAGGCTGGTGTTGACCAAAATCCCCCAATTCCATATGCTGTACAAGACAGATGCATGTTTTGAATTGCACATGCTACTGCCTCGATTTCTTCAATCTCCGGAATTCGTTCATCTTCTTGTCTTTTCATTGAAACTGCTATTACGGCAGATGCAAGAGAAGGACGCCGAATTAATTTTGCCAATTTTTGATTGTTTTGTTTTTCTTCAGGGGTGATTGCTAAATATGTTTCACCAAGAAAGGTACTCAGTGTTTCGAGTCCTTTTTCCATATAAACATGAAATCGCCATGGCTGAGTATTGCCATGAGTTGGTGCGAATTGAGCATTGGTTAGAATGAGTTCAATTTGTTCTTTATGCACCTTTCGCGAAGAGAATTGTTCAGGATAAATAGTTCTTCGATTGCGGATTAGTTCGGTAATCTCGGATAAATTGTATTTCATTTTACGCAATATATGTTCAAATATTCAACCGCATTCATATTTCCTAGTTCAGACGATTTTTTTAAATCCTGACAACAACCTTTAATATCTCCAAGCATTCGCCGCATTAGACTTCGCATGAAATAATAGGACGCATTTTCTTGATTCATTTTAATGGCAATTGAAATATCTTCCATTGATTCTTTGGTATTGTCTAAATTATAGTTGCAAAACGAACGAATAGAATAAAAGTAAGCCAATTGAATTTCATCATTCTCAGTTTTTTTCTCAATCTTGATAGCTTGATTAGCAAATTTAAGTCCTTGCTCGAATTGTTTTTCTTCAACTGCAATATTTGCCAATTGAATGTAGGCTCTTACATAAATGGAGTCATAGGACAAAGCCTTTATATAGAAATTTTTAGCTTTTGAAAAATCACCTTTTTCATATGCTTTATTCGCTTTTGCTAAACAACTATATAGTTTGTTTTTTTGAGCAAAACTTGAATGAATGCATAAAATTAAAAGTCCAAATAATAAAAACTTCATATAATCAAAAGTATACAATATGTCGGATAAAACCAAGTAAACACAATTCCACCATTGGTTTTAAAATCGTATTTTTGCCATCTATGAAAATTCTTATCTCCATTACTTTTTTTTGTCTGAGTGGCTGGCTTTTTTCTCAAAAAGCAACAGATGAAGGGATTCTTTTGGGAAAGGTTGTGGATGACGTTTCTTCAAATCCTATTGAATACGCATCAGTTCGTGTCTTAAAAGCTAAAGATTCATCGGTGCTCGTTGGTGCTTACTCGGATGCTTCCGGGAAGTTTCAATTCGAAAACCTGCCATATGGCAAGTATTTACTGAAAATATCAAGAACTGGTTTTCAAACCTTATATACGCCAATTCTTTCACTTTCCGCAACTTCAAAACTATATAACTGCGCTGTTCTTCGTTTAAAAATTGATGCTAAAAGCCTAAATCAAGTTAACTTATCCACGAATATGGATGTTTTGAAGGCTGGAATCGATAAAAAGATTTATAACGTAGCTGAAGATCTGTCGGTAAAAGGCGGAACGGCCAATGACATCTTAACAAGATTACCTTCTGTTGAATTAGATCAAGAAGGGAAAATTTCTCTTCGTGGAGAGGGTACAGTAACAATTTTAATAGACGGTAGACCTAGTTCAATATCCGGTGGAAATGGAAAAACACTGTTAGATGCTCTTCCTGCTGGTTCAATTGAACGCGTTGAAATTGTAACGAATCCATCTGCTAAATATGATCCAGATGGGAATTCAGGCATAATAAATATTGTACTTAAGAAAAATAAACTCAAGGGATTTAATGGAGCTATTTCGTCAAATCTTGGTTCAGGTAATATTAGAAATGGCAACGTAGCAGAATCAAATTTATCGTTGAGCTATCGAAATGGTGCAGTGAATGTTTATGGAATTTATAGTTATCGTTACTTAGATGGATTTCGAAACAATTATTCAAATATTAATCAATTAAACGCTGATGGAAGTAGGTTTATCCTGGATCAAAATAGATTAGGTAGTGATTTAAATGCAGGACATACGTTCAGAACAGGAGCAGATTTCAACTTGAAGGATCGTCAAACTCTCGGCTTTTCTGCCACCGGAAGTATTGGTGTTAGAGATAGGACAGGAGATTTATGGAATTCAGTTTACGACACATTGAATAACAGGACGGATTTATGGCAACGAACAAGTTTCGATCCATCACAACAGCAAAATATTGATGTCAATACAAACTACAGGTATGATTTTAAAAATGATAAGGGGAATTTTGTTTTTGATGCAACACAATCATTTGGAAAAGAAGGTATTCAAGGGTATTATCAGGAAAATTATTTTGAACCAGATTCGATTCCTTCGCTTGGGAAAAATTCACTGAAACAACAACTTGACAATAAAGAGAAAAACAACATTACCACAGTTCAAGCTGATTTAACCTTGCTTTTTCCTAAACTTTCAGCCAGAATGGAAACCGGTGTTAAAGCAATTCTTCGAGACCAAGAAGTGAATACCAATTCAGAGACATTTGATTATCTATTGAATGCATACGCTCAAGATACATTAGCGAATTTTCTTTACCAATACAAGGAACGTGTTTTTAGTGCTTATGGTGTATTTGGACAACAGTTAGGTAAGTTTAAGTACCAAGGAGGTTTGCGCTTTGAGCAAGCGTATCAATTACCTAATCTCGTTTCACAAGGAATTAACGTCAACAATCCACCATACTTCAATGTTTTTCCATCTGTTCATTTGCGCTATGAAATTGTTCCAAAATCAGAACTCAGTTTAAGCTACAGCAAGAGAATTACTCGTCCATCCTCAGCCGATATGAATCCCTTTACTAATTACTCTGATCCTTTCAACTTACGAGTTGGAAATCCATACTTGCAGCCCGAATACACAGATTCATATGATATGAATTACACACACGAAAGGAAGATTTACAACATTTCATCAAGTCTTTACTACCGAAATTCTAAGGGTGTAATTAGTCGAGTGAAGGAATATTATGAAAATAACACAAGTGCGGTAACATTCATGAATATTGCGGAAACACATAGTTTAGGGTCCGATGTTATGTTAAATTTAAAGCCAACGCCATGGTGGAGATCTTCCATTTCTTGGAATGGAAATTACATTTGGTATTTGACTAATCAGGAGTCTTTACCGAATAGACAAGGATATTTCCACAATTTTAAATTTAATTCATCAATTGAATTTTGGAAAAAAACAGCTTCACTTCAAGTCAGTGTAACTTACAATGGAAAAAGGGTAACGGTTCAAGGTATTGCGCAACGGCAAGGACCAACAGATATTGCATTTGAAAAGCGCTTAGCCAATGGAAAATGGTCGCTTGGAGCAAGAGTGTCGGATGTTTTTAATGTTCAAGGATTTTATTTTAAAGTTGATCGACCGACCGTTGAACAAACTTCTACTTTTAAATGGTTGACAAGGCGCTACTATTTTTCCGTTAGTTATAAATTCGGAAAGCTAGAAATTTCGAATAAGAAAACTAATTTTAATGACAATGGGGCCTCGGATTAATAATCGGTTTCTGTTCTTTTTTTTATTCGCTGTTCTTTCGCATGTTAATTTAGCGCAAAGTAAATGGAGTGGAAATACTACGCCTACCTATCCAGAATTAATTTCCTATTGCACAAAACTTACATCTCTTCATCCCGAAATTGAAATGTACGAAATGGGACAGTCAGATTATGGTGAACCAATTTACTTAGTTATTATTAATGGAGCAGGCGATTCAGTACAAACATTTGAAAAAGCAAAAAAATCGACAACACTTTTGGTTAATAATGCCATTCATCCGGGTGAACCAGATGGCATAAATGCTTGCTTGATCTGGATAGAAAATTGGATAAATAAAGGTAAACTTACAACGGAACTTCCTGTTATTGGGATTATCCCAGCCTACAATGTTGGAGGAATGTACAATCGATCTTCTACGAGTAGGGCAAATCAAAATGGACCTGAGGAATATGGTTTTAGGGGCAATGCTCGGAACTTAGATTTGAATCGTGATTTTATAAAAGCGGATGCAGAGAATACGAAATCATTTTATCGAATTT
The DNA here is from genome assembly GCA_964562965.1 of uncultured Lishizhenia sp. Lineage (GTDB taxonomy): Bacteria > Bacteroidota > Bacteroidia > Flavobacteriales_D > Crocinitomicaceae > UBA952. The sequence continues at coordinate 3,790 of CAZLVX010000030.1, read as the reverse complement.
TTCATGCACTCGATCCAGACGTGTTTGTTGACAATCACGTAAGCAATGGTGCCGACTATCCATACACCTTAACTTATATTTCATCCGTGAAAGAGCGTATGGCTCCAAGTCTACGCAAACTCACTTATGGTCAGTTGATTCCTTACATGACGAAGGTGCTCAGAAAACACAAATGGGAGCTTTTTCCCTATGTCGAACTAAAGGGTAAAACTCCAGAGGAGGGCATTGTAGCATTTAATGATCTCCCGCGCTATGCGATGGGGTATGCGAGTTTGTTCAATTCCATCAGTTTTACTGTTGAAACACATATGTTAAAACCTTTTCCTGAACGAGTAAAGGCTACATACGATTTTTTAGATGAATTAATTTGTTGGATTGGAGGACATTCAAAAACCATAGAATCGGACAGAACAAAAGCCAAATTATGGGCAAAATCGTTACCAGCATATTACTACAACTACAATTTGGATGACACGAAAGATTCCATTTGGTTCAAGGGATTTGAGGCTGAATATTTGAAAAACGAAACCACCCAATTGGCACATTTAAACTACAATAAATCTAAGCCTTATGAAAAATACATACCGCATTATAATAAACATGAAGCCAAAGATTCATTAAGTGCTCCAGACTATTATGTACTATCTGCACAGGAAAAAAAAGCTAAAGAAATATTAGCCATAAATCGAATCGAATATTCTGAACTTAAAAACGATACCTTACTAAAACTGGGTGTGCTTGTGGTGAAAGATTTCAAAAGTTTGACCAAGCCCTATGAAGGACATTTTAAACATACTCAGATTGAACTCGCGCAAATTTCCACACAATACGTTAAATTAAAAAAAGGAGATTGGATCATTCCTACAAAACAAGAACAGGCACTTTTCATTCATTCTGTTCTTTGGCCAGAGGCTGAAGATTCTTTTACTTCTTGGAATTTTTTCGATTCTTATTTACAACAGAAAGAGTATTTTTCATCCTACGTTTTCAAGGATAAAATCAATGAGATCGTTGCCAAAAATCCACAATTAAAAGAAACCTTCGAACAAAAGCTTAAATCTGACCCTTCGTTTGCCTCAAGCGAATGGGACCAATTGTATTACATCTACGCAAACAGTCCATATTTTGAACAGACCTTCATGCGTTTGCCAGTTTATATAGGAAATTACTGAAAATGGGGTTGGTTCAGCGCGAGACATTAAAAACCACCATTTTGTCCTCACTTGGCTTGGTTTTAGGGTATTTGAATAAGGCTGTATTGTTTCTTATTCTTCTCACCCCGGAACAAGTTGGCTTGGTTAATTTAACAGTTACCGTAGGTTTATTATTTTCTCAATTTGCTAATTTGGGAACTATTTACAGCGTTTGGCGTTTTTTTCCATTTTTCAGAAATCAGGATCAAGGCCATTATGGCTTTTTGTTACTCAATATGTTTATTGTACTGTTTGGCGTTGTGCTAATGTCAATGGTTGTTTTCATTTTCAGAGATACTATCGTTTATTTGTATCAAGATAATTCTGAATTATTTGTTGATTATTACCTTTGGATTATTCCAATAGGAATCGCTCACGTTTATTATGTATTGTTTGATAATTACCTAAGAGGCTTACATAAAAATGCACTTTCCGTTTTCTTAAATGAAATTGTTTTAAGAATAATGGTTACAGCGCTTTTGTTGCTCTTGTATGGTAAATGGATAGGTTTTCATGAGTTTTTCATTTTCCATGCACTCCTTTATTTTCTTCCCACAGTTAGTTTGTTTTTCTATTTAATTCGGAAAGGGGAGCTTAATCTTTCCATTCATTCTATAAGAATTTCAAAACGATTTCGAAGGTTAATATTCTACTTCAGTGGATTTAGTTATATAAATACCTTGGCTGTATTGTTGGTGATATCTATGGATGCCATGATGATTGCTCATTATATCAATCTTAAAGCAACAGCAATTTATACTACTGTAATTTACATTACAAGTGCTGTTATGGTTCCTTACAGGTCGTTGATAAGAGTAAGTTCTCCTTTAGTTGCCTTGCATTGGAAAAATAGGGATATGTCTGCCTTACAAAATTTATATACGAAGTCTAGTTCTGTTGGGCTGTATTTCGCATTGCTTAGTTTTTCTGTGATTTGGTTTCCAGTAAAAGAAATATTTTCATTTATCCCTCAGTATAGTCAAGGCATTTACGTATTTCTTTTTATCATGATCGGTAGAATGGTGGATATGTTTTGCGGCTTAAACGGCACCATTTTTTCGACCTCGCGCAAGTATAAATTCGATTTAATATTTTCAGTTTTTTTATGTTCTACAGTTTTCTATTTGAATATGACATTAATTCCTGAATACGGAGTAGTTGGTGCAGCTATTTCTACCTCTTTGGCTTATGTCATCTATAATGTTTTACGTTGTTGGTATATTTATTATTACTACAAATTACACCCGTTGAACCAACAACAGCTATTTTTACTCCTGTATTTTGCAGGATTTTATGTTCTTATGTATACCTTGGATATTTACCTTTTCCAATTCATTGAATTTTCAAGCCCAGTTTTCCCAATAATTTATAAATGGATATTGATTTTTGCAGCACTAATTATTCCTGTATTTTATTTAAACCTTGAAAAGGAATCCACACAATATATACAGAAATTTATAGTTAATTATAAAAATAAAAGGCAACGAGAAACATAAGGAGGCGTTTAAATCAACAATGAATAGAATACTGGCGACGATTATTTTTATTGCATGTGTAGCTGGAATAAGAGCACAGAAAATCGATCCTGATGATTCGTTTACTTTTGAGTTGTGCCTACCTAATTCAACTGCTAACAAACCTTTCAGGGAAATCATGCAAGGAGTGGTTAGTGCATCGCCCTATTATCAATATACACTTAAAAATTCCCTTAGTTTTGGTGTTGGTGCCAATTACAGTTATTTCGCAATCAATCAATTTCGAGTTACAGAGAAAATATTCGGAGGTATGCACCAAGGGGTAGGATTTCTTAAAATTGGTCATGAAAAATTTTGGTCGGAACGAATGGGAACGGATATAGGAGTAAAAATAGGGTATTCTGAACTTTTCGTGATCAGTGATTTATTGAAATCACAGGATGTTACATTCCGCAGGATGAATGGTGTGTTTGTTGAACCTACCATCGCTTATGTTATAACAATGGATGTTAATAGTAGCATCCGATTTGTACTTGGTTTTCCTTTTTATAATTTCAAGTTTCAACCTTGGACAATAGGAGAGGGGAGTTGGGTTTATTCTACAGCCTCAACAGGGGATAACAATACACCAGGTGTTTATGATAAAACAACGGCAAAATCAAATTCAAGAGCTTTCACTATCGGCTTTGGTTATACGTTTTATTTTAACGGTAAAAAGTCCGAACCTTGGTTAGATAGCGAATAAATCCTAGGTTTGAATCACCCCAACATTGTATCTTTTTTCTATTGGCGCTTGATTCGCCATTGCTATGCCAAGTGAAATAAATTCTCTTGTTTTTGCAGGATCTATTATGGCATCTATCCACAACCTACTCGCTGCATAATAAGGTGAAATTTGCTCGTCGTACTTGTTCTTTATTTTATTGAAGATTTCAGATTCTCGTTCAGGCGTAATTTCTTCTCCTTTTCCTTTTAAAGTAGCCACCTCAATTTGAAGAAGTGTTTTGGCGGCTGCAGCTCCCGACATTACGGCTATTTCTGCTGTTGGCCAACCAACGATTAACCTTGGGTCGTATGCCTTTCCGCACATGGCGTAATTGCCGGCTCCATATGAATTACCTA